>NZ_JBJDRI010000012.1:0-98345 GCF_044987425.1 Microbacterium sp. ZW T5_56
GCCATGACGTCAGCAACAACCGGGCCCACGGCAGTGACCATGACGGCGACGGCGAACCACCCTGGTGATGGTTCGCACCGTCGCTGCGCGCTGAGGCTGACGCAATGGAGGAGCGCGCGACGACGGCCAACCCCGGCCCTGCCCGCGTTCGTCCCCCTGTCACCGACATCGCCCAGCACGTCCTTGCACGAGAGCGACATGCACAGCGCTGCGTCGCATCATGAGCCCCAGGGTGCTGCCCGCCTGCCGTTGTTCGCGCTCCTTCCTGCACTCCGGGGATAGAGAACGAGGCGGGATCGGGCGTCGGGCTAGACTCCCCTCGTACGCGGGGGGTGTCGATGACGACTGAGGCAACGACGGGGACGATGACGGTGACGGGTAGCATCACCCGGCCGCCCACTCGGATGCATGCGCTCGATGGATTGCGCGGGCTGGCCGCGGTGGCTGTCGTTATCTGGCACGCACTCATCTCCACCGATCTCGGCCGCTACATTTCGATCCAGCTCGATACGACGACCGCCACCACCGCGGAGTCGGCTGCCCCCTTCTCCTCAGCATGGTGGCTGTGGGATACGCCACTTCGGCTGGCGAGCATGGGAACCAACGCCGTCACGATCTTCTTCGTACTGAGCGGGTTCGTGCTCGTTCTCCCGCTGCTGCGCGGGCGGTCGATGAACCTCTGGAGTTACTACCCGCGCCGCTTCCTGCGATTGTGGATCCCGTCTGCAGCCTCCGTCCTGCTCGCAGCGGCACTCGTGGTCATCACCCTGGGCGTTCCGCGGGGCGGGGAGAGCGCCTGGGTTCGGGCGTCGACGATTGACCGACTCAGCATCGGCGACGTGATCTCCAACCTCTTCCTCATCACCGGCCGAACTTCGCTCAACAACCCACTTTGGTCGCTGCGCTGGGAGCTGTTGTTCTCGCTGCTCCTCCCCCTCGCTTTTCTCCTCGTGTTGCGCATGAAGGGCCATTGCTCGCTGTGGGGCACGGTCCTGCTCTCTGCAGCGCTGAGCGGCCTCGGCGGATGGTTCCTGGTGCCGGCGCTCCAGTTCGGCCCGATGTTCGTGGCCGGAGCCGCGGTGGCGAAGCTGTATCGGACGCGCATCGTGAAGCCCGCTCCGTGGCGCTCCTGGGTCGCAACCGGCACCGGACTCATCATGGTCAGCGTTCCCGACGCAGCGCGCACGTTCGGCGGGCTCGATCTCACCGACCGGCTCTCATTGGCCCTCAGCGCGAGCGTTGTCATCGGAGCGGCACTCCTCGTGTTCGGACTGAGCGTCCCCTCCCGACTCACCACGCTCGTCGGCGTCCCACCGTTGCGATTCCTCGGACGCATCTCGTTCGGGCTCTATCTGGTGCACGTGCCGATCATCGTCGCTGGCGCCCTCCTCTTCCCAGACGCCACCGCCGCGCTGTGGCTGACATTGCCGACGTCGTTCATTGTGGCGTGGCTCTTCACCATCTGGGTGGACGAACCAGCCACTCGTCTTGCGCACCGCGTCGGAACCGCCGCGGCCGCGGCGGTCGCTGCAGCGCCACCACGCACCTGACACGCACGGCACCCGCCGGTCGCTGCAACGCAGACACGCACCTGACACGCGCGGCACCCGGCGGTCGCTGTACGCCGAGCCTCGGAGCTGGCGCTCAGACGAGAGTGAGGGCCTACGGGGTGGCTCCGCATCACCTATGTCGGGACCGGTGACAACGCCCCGGATCGCCGAGCGCACGAGGCAGCAGTCCTGCGGCCTGGCCGATCGTCATCCCGCAGACTCGCCCCACGCTCTTTGCCGTAGAGCGCATATTCGGCCCCTGAGCCCCATCCGGGCTACAAGAAGACACCGGGAAACGAAGAAGAGCGGCGGATGCTGAGCATCCGCCGCTCGATCGCAGTGTTCGATCTCCCGATCTTGGAAGGGATGGGGGCTGGGGAGGCCGAACCATCAATCGGGGCGCACGTCGTGGGGCCGTGCAATGAGGACGCTCGCGAGGGGGGCGCGAGCGGCCTCATCACTGTTCGATCGGCATTGTCAGGGACAAACGCTCTTCGTACCCATAGTCAACAACCCTATGCGGGCGCATGGAAGCAAGAACCGGGAAGACTACCCGCCTGTCCTACCCGCTCCGACCATCATGGGCGGGTCTCGGCAGGGCAGGCAGGCCACAGCAGGAGCGGTCCACACAACGCGAGCTCAAGCAGGACGAGCCTGGGCTGGGCAACCCATGCCAGGAGCGCTCCGCTCAACGCGAGCCCGAGCATGGCGAATCCAGGCAAGACGAGTCCGGACAACGCAGGTCCGGGCTGGTGCGGAATGCGTCCGGGCTGGCAGGTGCGGGCTGGCGCGTCCTGGCTGGTGCGTCCGGGCTGACGGGTTCGGCCTGGCCGGTCCGGGCTGGGTGCGTCCGGGCTGGCGCGTCCGGGCTGACGGGTCCGGCCTGGCCGGTCCGGGCCGGCGGGTCCGCGCTGGTGCGTCCGGGCTACGCGTCCGGGCTACGCGTCCGGGCTGGCGGGCCCGGGCGCGAGTCCGGGCTGGCCGGTCCGGGCTGGCCGGTCCGGCGTGGCGGGGTTCGGCCTGGCCGGTCCGGGCCGGCGGGTTCGGCCTGGCGAGTCCGGGCATGCCGGTCACACAGTCTTGTCGACTCCGATATCCCGCGCCGCCCGCCCACACCCGGTCTCAGCCGGTGTGGGCCGATCGACCGGGTGGGTCAACCACCCCGAGCGCTGCGGCCTCGTCGCGACTTGCGACGCCCAGACGCTTCAGGATGTTGGCAACGTGGAACTTCACCGTGTTGGGAGATATGAACAGCTGACCCGCGATCTGCGCGTTCGTGCGCCCCTGCTGCAGCAATGCCAGCACCTCGCGTTCGCGCTCGGTGAGCTCCACACGTCGCACAGCACCGATCACGGCGCTCCGCTCGGGAAGCACCTCGGCGAGCTGTGGCCGATCGGCCGACCGCGCAAGCTCGCGCAGCGCCTGTACGTCAGCGTCGGGCAGCAGCAGAGCCCAAGCGCTGCGGCCGGTGCCGGGGACCTGCTCCGCCACCCGGGCCAGCTCAGCGAGCGCCGCCGCCTGATTTCCCAGCCGCAGATGCGCGGCAGCGCGCACGACCGCATACAAGCCGGTGGCGCGCACCGAACGCTGCCGCCCGTCCTCCCGCAACGCGGCGGTGACGTCGCCGTCACCCGAGATAAGCGCAGCATGGCTGCGCAGCACGTCCGACAAGTACGGATCAGACCGCAGCCCGGGAGCACGAAGCAGTGGGCTGATGTCACCACCACGCATGGCCTCCGCCAAAGCGAGCAGCGTTGTGCGCCATCCACGATCCGGCCCGGTGAGCGTGCGAGCGGCATCCGGAAGAGCCTGGAGGACGCCGATGGCCGCCTCCGGCCGTCCCAGCGCCAGAAGGGTCGCGGCATGCGCGGTCCCCAGCGGAGAGATGAGCACCGACGCGCTCGTCGACGCCACCGCGTGCATGGTGATGTGCAGCGCCCGCTCGGGATCGATGAGATCCAGCGCCGCCCAGATGCGCGCGGCTTGAACCAGCGCCCACCACGGGTCACGACCGACCGCAGAACCCAGCTCCTGCCGATTCGGATCCAGCGCCGGGCGCGTGAAGGCGGCCACCAGCGACTGATCACCGACGATGGTGCCTACAATCGCGAGACCCCAATCGGCCTGCATCAGAGCAGGCTCGCGGGGGTCGGCCACCTGCGAGCGAACCCACGACCACAGCCGCACGGCATGCAGGTACTGCTCGGAGAACACGTAAACCATGGCGAGATCGCTGGCGGCGACCGCGAACTCGGGCAGTTCCTTCGACCCCACGCCGGGTTCGATCGACAGAATGAGTTCGGCCCCTCGACCCGCGATCCGCAGGGCTGCCTCCTCGTCACCGACGAGGTGCATCGCGAACGCTGCGAAGGAGAGATTGCGGGCCCGCTGCGCGACCGAAGCCGTCTGCTCCGCAAGGAGGCGACGGGCGGCATCCCGCAGGGGGCGCTCAAGCGCATCCACCGACCCCGTGGCCTCGGCCCGCGCGGTCGCCACGGTCAGCAGGATTCCCGGATGCGCAGGATCAGTCAGAGACGCGACTCCCGACTCGGCGGGCACCGCACCGAGTTCCTCATGAAGCTGCAACCCCCGCGTGACGATCTCGCTGATCGCTGTCCGCCGGGCGAGCCGATCGGCGTCTTCCGCGCGACCGTGCCGGATGGCCGTCACGAAGTGAGCGATGAACGAGTCCAGCGACGCATCACGCACGCGCGACTGCGAACGCCACCCCTCGTCGCCCCCCACCATGCCGACCAGACTAGCCGCCGCGGCACCGGCGCGCATCGCTGGTTCCGTGAACGCTCGCCGACCCGAGATGTCGATCGATCACCAGGCGAGACGGCACACTTCGCTCGGCCAGTCACCCCCACCGACCGGGGCCTCGATCGAAGAGCAGACGGCACTGCACGCAGTGCGAAGCCCGTGAACGCTCACCGACCCAGAAACCGGATCAACCGGCAGCCGGTACGGCACGCAGCGCTAAGCCCGTGAACGCTCATCGACCCAGGACCCCCATCGATCAGCAGCCGATATGGCGCGCTTCACTGAGCCGTGAACGCTCAGCGAACCAAGTCTCCGAACGATCATCAGGGCAGTCCGGCACTCATCATCTGTTTCTGTCGACCCGGGTCGACCCAGGACCCCGAACGATCACCCGGCAGTACGGCGCTCGTTGTCGGCCATCGCCTCGCTGTCGGTCACCGAGGCATCTGGCTCGTCGGCCGCTGGGCTGGCCGGATACGTGCGCCGGGAACGAGTGGCCCTGCGTGCGGGATCACTCCGCGGGTTCGCCGGTGAGAATGCCGCGCAGCCAGTCGCGCGCTTCCACGAAGAGCTCGTCCGCATAGCGGTCGGAATAGTGCACCACCTGCCGGTCAGCACGGGGGTACGAGCCGAGGAACACGATCCGTGGGCTGAATCGTCGGACACCCATCAGCGCATCCGCCATCCGCTCGTCCTGCACGTGTCCGTCTGCGTCGATGATGAAGCGGTACCGGCCCATGGTGTCGCCGATCGGACGCGACTGGATCAGGCCGAGGTTGATGCCGCGGGTGGAGAACTGTTCCAGCAGCTCGAGGAGGCTGCCGGGACGGTCGTCGGGAAGCTCGGCGATCACCGTGGTCTTGTCCGCACCGGTCGGTGGCACCGGTGCGACCACACGCGAGACGAGAACGAAGCGTGTGACGGCGTTGGCGTTGTCACCGATGTTGTCGGCCAACACGTCGATGTCGTAGTGCTCGGTGATGTTCGGCGGGGCGATAGCGGCCTCCACCGTCAGCGAACCATCGAGAAGTCCGATCGTGCTCGCCACATTGCTCGCCGCGGGGACGTGCTCGTGGGTCGGCAGACTCTCCTGCAGCCACAGGTGGCTTTGCGCGTAGGCGACAGGATGCGCCGCGATTCGCCTGACGTCGGCGAGTGTCGTTCCCCGCGAGGCGACCAGGACGAAGGACACCGGAACGAGGTACTCCCCCACAATGCGCAGTCCCGGCATGGTCGCGAGCGCGTCCAGGGTCGTCGTGACCCCGCCGTCCACCGAGTTCTCGATCGCGATCATCGCCGCATCGCTACGCCCGCTGGTCACATCCGACAGCGCCTCACCCACGTTGTGCACCGGACGCCAGATCTGCCCGCGCGCCTCCGGCACCTGCGCGAGCGCCGCCTCGGTAAACGTTCCCGCGGGACCGAGATAGCTGTAGGTACGGCGTTCGGCATCCGACGGCAGTGACATGAGTGCCAGCCTAGTTCCTGCCCGAAGTACACCCCGCCAGCGTCCGCGGAAGTGTGGGCGATGAAAGACCTGCGTCCCAACTCACCCAACGTCAGGAACCGAGACGAAGAACACGACCCGGCGTCCGTCCACGCGTGGGAGATTAACGGGCTTCGTCTCTCGTCACGCGATGTCGGGATCCGGGACGAAGAAGACCCCGCCCGCATCCGTGTAGGTGTGGGAGATCAGGCCGTCCTGCTCGTCGAGACGGCGCTGGGTCATGACGAACGTGGCCGGGTCGTTGAAGAAGGCGAGGAACAGCAGACCGGCCCCCGGAGTGTCACCCAGCGGGTAGCTGCGACGGAGCATCAAGGGACGACCGATGTTGCTGGGGTGCGCTCGACGAGCATGCGCGGCCGTGGGTGTGAGGAGGCGTCCGGTTTCTGACTTCGCGAACAGATCGACTTCGGCCATCCCATCGCCGCCGGACAGCGGAGCGCCCGTATCGCGGCGGCGACCGATCGCCTCCTCCTGCTCTGGCACAGGCAGATCGGTGAACGTCGACTCGATGTGCATGCGTCGCACCACGGCGTACGTGTCGCGCCCGTTGCCCGTCCACACACCGCTCTCGAGCAGCTCGGTGGTTCGCGGGTTGATGATTCCGTCGACGAACCCGATCGGCGTGCGGGTGGTGCCGGCCGGCGTGGGCGCATCGCGGGAGCCGTTGTTGCGCCAGAGCACGGTGGCATCGGGGACAGCCGCGAGAATCGCCTTCGTCCGATCCGCCACGGCCGCTGCCGTCTCGGCACAGACCTCGACCAGCAGGTCCCCTGCGGCCAGGAACGGGGCGCGATCGTTGCGGAAAGTGGGTAGCGGATCCGCGTGCGCCACGCGATCGGGCCACACGGTGGTTGCGAGCGCCGGCGCGACCCCGACGAGGACGGTGAGCTCACCCGCGTCAGGGGTGACCTCGTTGGTGGCGGATCGGATCGCATCGATCGCAGCGCTCACGTCCGCGGGCGCTGTCGACGCCAGGGTGAGGACGGCGACCGTGAGGTGACGCGGCGGAACCTCCGGCCAGGTTGCACCCGGGAGGCGATGAGCTTCGGCGAGCGCGGGCTGCTCGGTGGCACTGGCAGTGGGATCCGGCGCGGCAACGGGAGCTGCGCCACCCATCCGGCCGAGGGCGAAACCCGCGGCGCCGGTCACCGCTGCTGCGCCGATACCTGCGAACAACGACCGACGTCCGAACCTTCCGGTCTTGCTCGACGGCGGAGCGACGGTATTACTCGCGTGCGGGGCGGCGCCGGGCGGCTGCGGGACAGCGCCGCCTATCGAGGAGATCGCGTCACCCGACTGCGAGACAGCGCCGCCTATCGAGGAGATCGCGTCACCCGACTGCGGTGCTGTCTCATCCGACTGCGGTGTCGTCTCACCCGACTGCGGGGCGGCGTCATCCGATCCCGGAGTGATGCGGTCGCGCGGTTCCGGGACGTCGCCGGGGTTCGTGGTGGTGCCGCTCATGCGGCGGGGTCTGCGAGGAGATCTGCGGCGGGGACGGTCACCGTGCTGACGTCCGGGAGGTCCACCGAATCGGTGAGCTTTCGCGGCGTCTCATCCACGCTGTCCAGGCCCGGACGCTCCGGGGTGGTCGCCACCTTCGCGAAGCTGATACCCGCCGGGGCAGCCGGCTGGGTCCAGGTGGCGGGGGCGACCCCATCGCTGCAGCCCCCTGCAGCCAGGGCGGCCGGCTCGCTGCGCGCACCAGCCGGAAGCTGGAAGCAGTTCTTCGATCCGGTGTGGTCGGCGCTGGGAGCAAACACCACGGCCAGCGCGGTGTCGTCCCACACGTTGTCGGTGACGTTCGTGCCGGAGGGCGCGAAGTCATCGGAGGAGTTGACCCACACGCCGACGTTGGGGTTGCCGGTGATGACATTCGCGCGCACCACCGCGTCCACTGTGCCGGACAGGCCGACACCGACGCCGAACGCACCCGTCGCCTGCTCGGGGGTCTGGGGCTCGTCGTTGTCGGCGATCACGTTCCCCGCGATCTGGACGCCCTTCGTAGGTCCGTGTGCCTCGAGATAGTTGGAGAGGATCGTGAGGCCGATGCGGTTGCCCGCGATGCGGTTGCCGGTGATGACGACGTTCGACGCATTCGCGAGCTCGATGCCCACCGCGTTGAGGGTGACCACGTTGTCGGAGACCTCGGCGTTGCAGTCCTGACACTGCCCCACATAGATTCCCGAGTCGGAGCCGCCGCTGGCGAGGTTGCCGCGGATCACGCCACCGGTGCGGTTGAACGCGTAGATGCCGTACAGCCCGTTGTTCTGTGCGGTGACGGCCTGCACCAGGTAGCCGGCGACCGGATCGGCGACGTTGCCGGGAAGGTAGCCGTCCGGTCCACGCGCCACACCCGCGCCGTTCTCATCGGTGACCCCGGTGATCAGAACGCCGTTCTGCACGAAGTTGCGCACCGTGAGGTTCTCGACGCTGACGCGGGCGCCGGTCATCACGACGCCGTTGCTGCGCGTGAACTCGCCGTCCAGGATCACGCCGTTGCGGTCGGTGCCGCGCACGGTCACGTCGTCGGCACGCACCTCGAGAGAGGAGTGATAGGTGCCGGGCTCGATCATGATGATGCCGCCGGCAGAGACGCGGCTTCCGGCATCGGCGAGCTCGGCATCACTGGTCACCGTGACGACGTTCTCGCTGCCGGCGGCGCTGGTCGCGGCACCCTCGGGAGCACCCGGCGAGCACGCGGTGATCGCACTCAGCAGAGCGGTGGCCGCGATGATCGACACGGCCCAGCGGACGGGGCTGCGCATGCATATCCTCCTCATGCCCGGGGAGGGCTCGTGGAACGTCAGCCGTGTCGAATCGGCTTCGCTCTACCGTACCGGGTGTTGCTGGGTGCACAGCTGCCGTGACGGGCGGGGCACGGAGGACCTGCGAGGACGTGAGCAATGGTGTGTGATCCGGTGATTGCCATACACACAGGTAATCGAGCATGCGTGTTGGCGCTGTTCGGTGCAGACTGAGGGCATGACTCGCGCAGGACAGCCCGCCGAACCCGCAGACCTCATCGATGTCGATGCGCTGATCGCGGCGTACTACGACCGACGACCCGACCCGAGCGTCGCCGCACAGCGCGTCGCCTTCGGCACCAGCGGTCACCGCGGGTCGTCGTTCTCGACGAGTTTCAACGAAGACCACATCCTCGCCACGACGCAGGCGATCGTCGACTACCGGGTGGCGCAGGGCATCGCCGGCCCGCTGTTCCTCGGTCGCGACACCCACGGCCTCTCCCTGCCTGCCGAACGCACGGCACTCGAGGTGCTCGTCGCGAACGGCGTGGACGTGCGACAGGATTCTCGTGAGTCGTGGGTGCCCACTCCTGCGCTCAGCCACGCGATCCTCACCTACAACCGTGGGCGTGACGCGGCCGATCCAGGACGCGCCGACGGCATCGTGGTGACCCCGTCGCACAACCCGCCCACCGACGGTGGCTTCAAGTACACCCCGCCGCACGGCGGTCCCGCCGACACCGACGCCACCGGGTGGATTGCCGATCGTGCCAACCAGCTCATCGCGGCGGGCCTCGAAGGCGTGAACCGCGTTCGCTTCGCCGACATCGACGGCTCCACGGTGGGCACCTATGACTTCCGCGAGGTGTACGTGCGCGACCTCGCGAACATCCTCGATCTGGATGCGATCCGCGAGTCGGGCGTGCGCATCGGCGCGGACCCGCTCGGCGGCGCATCGGTCGAGTACTGGGCCCTCATCGCCGAGATGCACGACCTGGACATCACGGTGGTCAACCCCGATGTCGACCCGACGTGGCGCTTCATGACGCTGGACTGGGACGAGAAGATCCGCATGGATCCGTCATCCCCGTCGGCCATGGCGTCGCTCGTCGCGAAGCGCGACCAGTTCGACGTGCTGACCGGAAACGACGCAGACTCCGATCGGCATGGCATCGTCACCCCGGATGCGGGTCTGATGAACCCGAACCACTACCTCGCCGTGGCCATCGCCTACCTCTACTCGCACCGCCCCGGCTGGCGCGAGGACGCGGCGATCGGCAAGACCCTGGTGTCGTCGATGATGATCGACCGCGTGGCCGAATCCCTCGGACGCGAGCTGCTGGAGGTCCCGGTGGGCTTCAAGTGGTTCGTGCCGGGTCTGCTGGACGGATCGGTCGCGTTCGGTGGGGAGGAATCGGCCGGTGCGTCGTTCCTGCGCACGGATGGATCGGTGTGGACCACCGACAAGGACGGCATCCTGCTCGCCCTGCTCGCGGCGGAGATCATCGCGGTGATGAAGCGCACGCCCTCGCAGCTGTACGCGGACATCGAGGCGCAGTTCGGCGCATCCTCGTACCAGCGCGTCGACGCTCCGGCGACTCCCGATCAGAAGGCCGCCCTCGGTCGTCTGAGCCCGGATGCCGTTGCGGCTACGAGCCTGGCCGGCGAGGAGATCACCGCCAAGCTGTCTCACGCTCCCGGAAACGGTGCGGCGATCGGCGGACTCAAGGTGCAGACCGAGCACGCGTGGTTCGCCGCGCGTCCGTCCGGCACGGAGGACGTGTACAAGCTGTACGCGGAGTCGCTGCTGGGTGAGGAGCACCTGCGCCAGGTTCAGGATGAGGCGCGCGCGGTGGTCTCGGAGGCGCTCGGCGAATGAGCGCCGGGCGCCATCTGGAGTTCTACGAGTACGAGACGCGACTGGCGGCGTATGCCGTCATCATCGACGATCGCGGCATGCTCCTCAGCTGGTTCAACCATCCCAAACGGGCGGGATGGTCACTGCCCGGCGGCGGGGTCGACTACGACGAGACCGTCGAACAGGGACTGATCCGCGAGATCTACGAGGAGACCGGCTACCACGCCGAGCTCACCGGGCTGCTGACGGTGACGAGCAGCACCTGGCCCGCCGGCGATCGGGGTCGTCCGTTCAAGGCCGTGCGCGTGATCTTCTCGGCACGCGTGGTGGGCGGCGAGCTCGGCACCATCGAGGTGGGCGGCTCCACAGACCACGCGGCTTGGCTTCCGCTGGCGGAGGTGGACACGACGGTTCCGGTGTCGTCCACGGTCCGCGCTGGCCTCGACGCCTGGCGCGCCCGGCGCTGAATTGCTCGGATCAGGCGCAGTCGCGCTGGTCTTGGTCCGGATAAGTGCTCGTCTTATCTGGATCAGTGCGTCAGGAGAATCCAAGCCACCACGATGACGGGAGCGATGACGGCAACCCACAGCATCGCACCCACAGTCCGCTCCGGCAGGGATGCCGACGCCGGATAGCGTCGGGCGGCCTGGGCCGGAGTGAGAGTTTCGGACTCGACCGTCAGCGACACCGGAAGCGCCCGTAGCTGATCGAGCACATGTCCATCACGCGGAGTCACGGCGACCACACGGCCCGCGCGCGTGCGGATCACGAGACGGCGCACCGACTTCGAGGTTCGGGCGGGCAGCACGAGCGATTCGATCACGAGCACGTCTGCGACCTCCGCGAGCGCGATGGTGCGGCGCGGGCGCAGGACGGAGCGGATCACCGGTGCATCGCGCTCGATCGCGGCCTCCCCGAACCGACCGAACAGCGGCACTCCCACCAGCAGCGCGACCGCCGCCAGCAGCGCCATCACGGCGGGCAGGACAGTGATGGCAGGCAGGACCGTGCTGGCGGGCAGGACAGTGACGGCGCGCCGCGAATCGGGCCCGGCGGCAGCCAGCCACAGCCATCCCACGGACGCCAGGAGTGCGATCGCGGCGATCGCCACGAATATGCGACCAACGACAACGGACATGCGCCTACTCAATCACCCACGGAGTCCGAACATCCGCACGCGGGAGCGAGTGGTCGGGTGGGGTCGTCGTGTCCTGCCATCGCCGGTTGGGGTGCGGGTGTTCGTTCGTGTCGCGCGTTGTGACCGGTCGGAGCGAGACGAAGTGCCGCCGCGGGGCGGAACGGTCTCAGAAGCGGGACGCGGCGAAGGCGGCTGCCTCGTGAAGCCAGCGACGCGGATCGGCGAGCGAAGCCTCCGACGAGCCGGCGAGCTCGGTCAGCGAGAACGCCGCGGCGAAGGCAGAGGTGTCGGCATCGGCGGCGATGCGGCCGGCGATGAGGACCGCCGGAGCGTTCGACAACGACGCGACGTGTGCGGGCACCTTCCCGGCCGCGGACTGGGCATCGTACGAGCCCTCACCCGTGATCACGACGTCCGTAGCCGCCGTTGCCGACGGCAGGCCGATCAGCTCGGCGACGGCTGCGGCTCCCGGAATGAGATCGGCGCCCCAGATCTTCAGTGCGAAGCCAGTGCCTCCCGCGGCCCCGGCACCGGGCGCGGTGAGCAACTCGTCATCGCGCCCTGCTGCGGCCAACAACGCCGTCGACCACCGGGACAGGACGTCATCGACCTCGGCGACGCGATCCGCGGGAATGCCCTTCTGCGGGCCGAACACGGCAGCCGCACCACGGGGGCCCAGCAGCGGATTCGTGACATCGGAGAGCACCAGCACGCCGCCATCGGGCGCTGCCCGGAGACCGGACAGATCGACGGACGCCACCGCACCGAGGCCCGAGATCGAGAATGAGCCAGAGGCTGAGGCTGAGGCAGAGGCAGAGGCAGAGCCTGAGCCTGAGGCAGACGGTGGAAGATCCGAAACAGGGGTTTCCGAAACAGGGGTTTCCGAAACAGAGGCTTCCAAAGCAGAGGTTTCCGAACCAGAGACATCCGAAACCGAAGCACCCGAGCCCGAACCGGGCCGGCTCCGGCCCCCGTCCGACAGCGACGGGCCGACGTCACGACCGTCGGCGTCGAGAAGCCGAGCGCCGAGGGCCCGGAGCATGCCCGCGCCGCCGTCCGTGGAGGCGCTGGAGCCGATGCCCAGTACCAGCCGCCGTGCACCGGCATCCAGGGCTGCGGCAATCGCCTGACCGAAGCCGCCCGTGTGCGCCGTGAACGGCGCCCGGGCGGAACCCAACTGCTCGATACCGCAGCAGACGCCGAGCTCGACCACCGCCGTTCCATCCGACAGCAGGGTCCAGGGGGCGTCGTGCTCTCGACCGTCCGCGCCGATGACGCGAACGGTGCGAACCTCGGCGTCGTGCGCCGCGAGGAAGGCCTCCAGTGTGCCCTCGCCCCCGTCTGCCATCGGGCGCAACACGATCTCGTCGTCGGCCCGCACCGACGTCCAGCCCGCCGCGATCGCCCGCGCCGCCTCGGCGGCTGACAGCGAACCCTTCAGGCTATCCGGTGCGACCACCACCCGCAATCGCTCGCCCGTCACGATCGCGCAGGGGTGGAATCGCGCGCCACCACGGTGAGCTCCACCGCGTCGCCGGGACCGGACCAGTCTTCCGTCACCGCCGCGTGGAGCGCCTGATACCCGATCTCGTCGAGGGGAACGCGCACGGTGGTGAGGGCGGGAGTCACATCGGAGCTCGTGGGGATGTCGTCGAACCCGCAGACGGCGATGTCAGCGCCCACGGATCGCCCCGCGTCGCGAATGGCTCGCATTGCGCCGATGGCCACCACGTCGGAGATCCCGAACACCAGGGTGCCCGCCTCGATGCCGTCCTCCAGTGCCTGCGTCATGAGGTCGATGCCGCCCTGGCGGGAGAAGGATCCCCGCAGCACGCGCGGAGCCTCCCCGCCTCCCTCGGTGAATCCAGCCGCGAAACCGGCGACGCGATCGTCGGAGGTGCGCAGGCCCTCGGCGGCGGCCAGCACGATCGCGCGACGATAGCCCAGCGCGCTCATGCGGGAGGCGAGTTCATACGCCCCCGCGTGGTTGTCCACGGCGAGCCAGCGCACGTCGCCGTCGCCGCGACCGAGCGCCACAGCACGCGTTCCGCTCGCGGACAGCGCCGCCAGCTCCCCGCTCAGGCCCGCCGCGTCATGATCGAGATTGCGGGACGCGGCGAGGATGAGACCGCGCGGACGCTGACCACGGAGCGCTCGGATCACGCGGACCTCGCGCGCCGGATCACGCTCGGTGATGGCGATGGTGACCACAAGACCGGCTTCGTCGGCCCCGCGAGCGACGCCGGCCGCGATCTGTCCGAAGTACGGGTCGGCGATGTCGGCCACCAGCAGCGCGACGATGGCGCTCGTGCCGCGTGCTGTGGCCTGAGCCGAGAGGTTCGCGGTGTAGCCGAGCTGATCCGCTGCCGCCTGCACGCGCTCGCGATATGCCTCCGCAACGCGGCGGGTCGACCCGTTCAACACGCGCGATGCCGTGGCCAGGGACACGCCGGCGGCCTGAGCCACATCATGCAGGGTCGCCGCGGCGACGGGCGGGGACGACAGGTCGGGCGCCATCGGGATCTCGCTCACCCCACGGAGTCTACGGCTGCCACCAGGTGCGGGGATACCGTTTTCCGAAAGCTCTCGATCGTCCGTGCCACGACGTTCGCAGGCGCATCATCCCATACGTCCTGGTTGAAGATCTCGACCTCGATGTCGCGGTCGTAGCCGGTGTCGATGACGGCTCGGGTCAGCGAAGCGAAATCGATCACGCCGTCGCCGGGATAGTGACGGCTCAGCAGCACATCAGCGGGCAGCGGCGTACGCCAATCGCACACCTGATACGTGGCGATCCGGCGTTCACGGCCGGCACGCGCGATGGAGTCGAGCACCTGCGGGTCCCACCAGATGTGGAACGTGTCAACCGTGACGCCCACCACCTCGGGATCGAAGTCGTCGGCGATGTCGAGGGCCTCCGCGAGCGTGGTCACCACGCAGCGATCGGACGCGAACATCGGATGCAGCGGCTCGATCGCCAGCGTCACGCCGGCAGCACGCGCGTCCTCTGCCAGAGCCCCGATACCGTCGCGCACCCGTTCGCGAGCGCCGATGAGGTCGCGCGATCCCTCGGGAAGCCCACCCGCGACGAGCACGAGAACGGGCGTGGAACCCGCAGCACCGGCGGCCGCCAGCACGGCCGTCTCCTCGATCGCACGCCGATTGTCCTCGAGCGCCGCCGCACGGTCACCGACGGTGAAGAATCCGGAGCGGCAGTAGGTCGACACACGCAGCCCGGAGTCGGAGATCATCTTCGCTGCCGTGTCGAGCCCCACCTCGGCCACCGGCTCACGCCACGGACCGATCGCCCCGACCCCGGCCTCAGCGGTGACCCGCAGCGCGGTCGCGAGGTCGGCGTATTTGATGGTGCCCTGGTTGATGGACAGGCGAGGATCGGGGGTCTGCGCACTCAGGTTCATGCGTCCACTCCGTTCACCCGCAGCAGCGCGTGCCAGCGCTGAGCGGCCAGTTCCGGACGCTCCAGCGCGCGGGAGGCGTTCGCGAGGCGGACGATCTCCGACAGGTGCGGAAGGCTGCGCGCCGAGTGAAGGCCGCCGACCATCTGGAACGCGCGCTGGTGGCCGTTCAGCCACGACAGGAACGCCACACCGGTCTTATAGAAGAAGGTGGGCGCGGCGAAGACCTGACGGCTGAGTGCCTCCGTGGGCGCCAGGATCTCCAGGTAGCGATCGGGCTCGCCGACATCGAGGGCCTGGATGGCCGCCGACGCCACCGGCGTGAGCGCGGCGAACGCGCCGAGCAGCGCATCGGAGTGCTGGCGCTCTGCTCCCGCGGTGCGCGCAGGTTGCGTGGCGGCCGGGACATCGGTGCCCCCGATCAGGCCGACGTAATTGAAGTCGTCCCCCGTGAACATGCGGACGCCATCCGGCAGCTGCTCGCGCACCGCGACTTCGCTCTCCGCATCGAGCAGGCTCATCTTCACACCGGCCACCTTGTCCGGCGCCTCCGCGATGACCTCCAGCAGCACGCTCGAGGCCTCTCGCCAGTCGGAGGATCCGAAGTAGCCCGCCAGCTGCGGGTCGAACGCGGTGCCCAGCCAGTGCAGGACCACCGGGGTCTGCGCCGCCGCCAGCACCTCGCGGTACACGCGACGATAGTCGTCCGCGGACGAGGCGACGCGGGCGAGATGGCGACTGGCCATCAGCACCGGGCCCGCCCCCTGCTCCTCCGTGAAGGCAAGCTGGGTCTTGTAGGCGTCGATGACGGCGTCCAGAGCGATGTGCTCGTCGTCGATGTGGTCGGTGTTGACGCCCACCACCACCGATCCGCCCTCCTCGCGCGCCACCTCGGCGCTGCGGGCGATGAGCTCGCGCGTGGCAGCCGCATCCAGGCCCATGTTGCGCTGCGCGGTGTCCATCGCGTCGGCGACCCCGAGACCCCAGCCGTACACGTGGCGACGAAACGCGAGCGTCTCATCCCAGTCGATCTCCGCGGGCCGACCCGGAGTGTTGTCACCGGCGGTCTTCGGCACCACGTGGGCTGCCGCGTAGGCGACCCGCGAGCGCAAGGGTGTGGTGGGCCGGGTGTAGCCGGCGTGGTCGTCGAGCGGCACGGTGGACGTCGCGCCGGACGCATCGAGGAGGGTCAGATCGGTCATCGGTTCAGCCCAGCGTCAGCTCATCGAGCGCGATGCGGCGGCCCTCGCGGCTGGAGGCGAGTCCGGCTTCGGCCAGCTGCACTCCGCGGGCACCGGCCAGCAGGTCGAACGGGTAATCGGTGCCCTCGGCGAAGGAGACGAGGAATTCCTCCCACTGCTGACGGAAGCCGTTGAGGAACACGTCGTTGGTGGGCACGGTGGCCCAGTCCGCGTCGTAGTCGTGCTCATCGGCGAGGTCCGGGTTCCACACCGGCTTCGGCGTGGCATTGCGGGACTGGATCTTGGCACCGAACAGGCCGACCACCGCGGAGCCGAGCGTGCCGTCGATGTGGAACTCCACCAGCTCGTCACGGTTCACGCGCGTGGTCCAGCTGGAGTTGATCTGGGCTACAGCGCCGCCGGCCAGCTCGAAGATCCCGTACGCGGCGTCGTCGGCGGTGGCCGCATAGGGCTCGCCCGCCTCATCCCACCGACGCGGGATGTGGGTCTTCGCCTGTGCATAGACCGTCTCCACGCGGCCGAACAGGTTCTCCAGCACGTAGCTCCAGTGCGGGAACATGTCGACGATGATGCCGCCGCCGTCCTCCGTCCGGTAGTTCCAGCTGGGGCGCTGCGCCGGCTGCCAGTCGCCCTCGAAGACCCAGTAGCCGAACTCGCCGCGCACCGACAGGACCTCGCCGAAGAAGCCGGAGTCGATCAGGCGCTTGAGCTTCTGCAGGCCCGGCAGGTACAGCTTGTCGTGCACGACGCCGGTCTTCACTCCGGCATCCTCCGCGAGACGAGCGAGCTCCAGCGCCTCACCCAGCGACTCGGCCGTGGGCTTCTCCGTATAGATCGCCTTGCCCGCGGCGATGGCCTTGCGCAGCGCCGCGGCGCGGGCCTTGGTCACCAGGAAGTCGGCGTAGATCTCGTTGCGCTCATCGGCCAGCGCAGCGTCCAGATCCGTCGTGTAGTCCGCGATGCCGTGACGCTCTGCCAGCTCCGCGAGCTTCACCGCGCTGCGCCCGACAAGCACCGGACGCACGGTGAGACGTGAGCCGTCCGGCAGCTCCACTCCCCCGGCCTCACGAATGGCGAGAATCGAGCGCACGAGGTGCTGGCGATAGCCCATCCGCCCCGAGACACCGTTCATGATGATGCCGATCTCGCGCACGGCGGGGCGGGGGGCTGTGGTCGTCTCTGACACGTTTTCTCCATATCGAACGGCAAGTTCCGGCTTCCATGCCACTCGGATGAGTCGCGGATGGTAAGCGCTTTCCGGATATCGTGGCACGCACCTCGCACGGGCGCAAGTCCAGATCGGAAAGCGCTACCCCGAATGTGCTGAGTTCGTTTGACACGATTCAAAACGCGAGGTACGTTCGCCGGGAAAGCGTATTCCTACGCCGAGCTGCGCGACGCAATGTCGCTCGCGCAGGGTGCAACGACGATCGATGGAGACGGCATGAGCGGTGACGGCGGCTCGGCGAGCTGGGCGCTCCGCCTGCACGCGGTGTGTGAATGGATCTGGTTCACGGCCCTGATCAACCTGCTGTGGATCGCGTTCACGCTGGCCGGTCTCATCGTTCTCGGTGCCGCGCCCGCCACGGTCGCGGCGGTCGCCCTGACCCGTCGACGTCTGCGCGGGGACCGTGTCCGTGTGGTGCGGGAGTTCTCCCGCGGGTGGCTGAACGATTTCTCGGCGGCGAACATCGTGATCGGTCCAGCCCTCGGCCTGACCGCTCTCCTGCTGTGGGGAACCACCCGACAGATCGCCGGTGCGGCTCCGGCGCTCGCCACCGCCGCGACGGCGATCGGCTTCGTGTTCGCGTTCCTGCTCGCCGCCGTGCTCGCGCCCCTGTACGTGAACTACGACCTGCCCCGCGGCCGATACCTCCTCGTCGCCTCGCGCTGGCTGCTCGCCAACCTGATCCACGGGGTGCTGCTCGCGATCGCCGCCATAGCGATCATCGTCGCGTCCTTCTTCCTACCCGGTCTGATCCCCGTGTTCAGCGTGGGCGCATGGCTGGTGCTGTCCACGGCGCTGTGCCTCGGCTTCTTCACCGCGAACGACCGCCGCGTGGCCGAACAGACCGCAGCATCCACGTCCGCTCCCCGGGTCTCTGCGCCCGCATCCCGCACTCCTGTCCCCTCCCGCACCAGCTCGCTGACGGCAGCGAGCCGAATCACAACAGAAGGAACATCACGATGAACCGCAGAATTCTCACTGGAATCGGGCTCGCCACTGCCGGCGCGCTCGCACTGGCCGGCTGCTCGGCAGGGCAGGACTCGTCGTCCTCCGAGGCCGCCGAGCTGACCTCGCTTTCGATCATGGCGCCCTTCCTCACCACGAACGCCCCGGCTGCAGACAGTGACGTCCAGCAGGCGCTGGAGAAGGTCATCGGCGTCGACCTCGACATCAACTGGGTTCCCAACGCCTCATACGAGGACAAGACCAACATCACGTTGGCCGGCGACAGCATCCCGCAGGTCATGGTGATCCAGGGCAAGACCCCGGGATTCGTGAAGAACGCCCAGGCCGGTGCGTTCTGGGAGCTGACCGACTACCTCGACGACTACCCGAACCTCAAGACGAACCTCCCCGCCGTTCAGGCTGCCTCGTCGATCAACGGCAAGGTCTACGGCATCTTCCGCGCCCGCGACGCCATGCGCGCCGCCGTGATCATCCGCAAGGACTGGCTGACCAACCTGGGGCTCGAGGCGCCGAAGAGCATCGACGACCTGTACAAGGTCGCGAAGGCGTTCACGGAGAACGACCCCGACGGCAACGGCCAGGACGACACCTACGGTCTCATCATCCCGAAGTGGCCGGGATCGATCGGCAGCAACAGCCCCTACGACGCGATCGAGGTGTGGTCCGGCGCCGGAAACCTCTGGAAGGACGTCGACGGAACGCTGGAGCCCTCGTTCGAGCAGCCCGAGTGGCTGACGGCGGTGAAGTTCGAGAAGAAGCTGATCAGCGAAGGACTCGTGAACCCCGACTATGCGACGTTCGATTCGGCCAAGTGGAACGAGCCGTTCCTGAACGGCAAGGGCGGCATCATCATCGATGTGCACTCGCGCGCCGGCGTGATCACCAGCCTCCTGAAGGAGAGCAACCCTGACGACTACGAGAACTTCGTCACCGTCACGGGAAACCTGGAGAACTCCGAGGGTGAGCTCAACGCGATGCCCACCGCCGGCTACAGCGGCTTCCTCGCCATCCCGAAGTCCGAGGTTCGCACCGAGGAACAGCTGCGCGCCGTTCTCGAGGTGCTCAACGAGATGAACTCGCCCGAGGCCGGGAAGATCATCAACAACGGCATCGAGGGCGTGACCTACACCGTCGAGAACGACCTGGCGGTGGCGGTCGACAGCGCGTCCCAAGTAGACAAGGACACCGTCCTCAGCTTCGCCCAGCTCGGTACCAACGTGAACGGCTTCCAGGGCTACCTGCCCAAGCAGCCCACCGAGTTCGAGCAGCAGATGTACGACGCCCGGCTGAAGGTGCAGGACAGCGACCTGGAGCACGCCGTCTACAACCCCGCCGCCCCCTACGTCTCCGCCACGTACACCTCTCAAGGCGCGCAGCTGGACACCATCATCTCCGACGCCCGTATCCAGTTCCTCGCCGGCCAGATCGATGAGAAGGGGCTCGAGGACGCCATCGCGCGCTGGCGCTCCAGCGGTGGCGAAGCAGTCGCCTCCGAGATCAACGAGCTCTACCAGGCCGACGCCTCGAAGAAGTGACAGCGTGCGGGGCGGTCTCTGACCGCCCCGCACCGAGGAAAGGACGAGCGATGACCGCCGTCAACGATCAGAACCTCGCCGTGACGGAGGCACTCGTGGTGCCCCCGAGCCGGCGTCGGCGTGGCGTACGCGTGCATTTCACCCAGTTCAAGTGGCTGTACCTGCTGCTTCTTCCCGGGTTGATCTACTTCGCGACATTCCGATACGGACCCATGTACGGCGCCGTCATCGCGTTCAAGGACTACGTGCCGTTCCTCGGCATCAACGACAGCCAGTGGGTGGGCTTCCGACACTTCGAGGCGTTCTTCCAAAGCCCGGACTTCGCGCGGCTGCTCGCGAACACGCTGATCCTCGCGGCCCTCAGCCTGTTCATCTGCTTCCCGCTCACGATCATCGTCGCGCTGCTGTTGAACGAGCTGCGCGTCACCATCGTGAAGCGCACCGTGCAGACCCTGGTCTACATCCCGCACTTCCTGTCGTGGACCGTGGTCGCCTCGCTAACCTACCTGTTGTTCGCCCTCGACATCGGCCCGTTGTTTCACCTCATCAACGGCGTGCTCGGCACGGACATCGACTTCCTCACCGATCCCGGCTGGTTCCGTCCACTGATCGTGCTGCAGGACATCTGGAAGAACACCGGATGGGGCACGATCATCTTCCTCGCGGCGCTCGCGACCGTGGACCAGGAGCAATACGAGGCGGCCATCATCGACGGCGCGGGTCGGTTCCAGCGTGTGTGGCACATCACGCTGCCGTCGATCATGCCCACCGTGATCGTCATGCTCATCCTGCGCATGGGTGACGTGCTCAACACCGGCTTCGAGCAGATCTATCTCATGACCAACGCCCTCAACCGCCAGGTCGCTGACGTGTTCGACACCTACGTCTACTTCATGGGCATCACGCAGGGCTCCTACAGCTACTCGACGGCCGTGGGCCTGTTCAAAGCCATCGTCGGCGTCGTCCTCATCTTCGGCGCGAACTGGCTCGCCAAGCGCTTCAACCAGAACGGGGTCTTCTGATGGCTCGCGAACGCTACCGCTTCAACACCCCCGGCGGACGCGTCTTCGACGTCGTCAACGTCATCTTCCTCACGGCGCTCGGCATCGTGGCGCTCATCCCCTTCATCTATGTGCTGGCAGGCTCCTTCGCCACGGAATCCGAGCTCACCACCCGCTCCTTCTTCCTCTGGCCCGAGACGTTCAGTCTGAAGGCGTACGAGTCGATCCTCACCTCGCCGGCCTTCCTGCGGGCGATCATCACGACAGTGCTGGTGACCGCGGTGGGAACCGGCATCCAGCTGCTGCTCACCGCGGCGATGGCGTATCCGCTGTCGAAGGCGAACCTCCCCGGCGGCCGCCTGATCATGGGGCTCGTCGTGGTGACGCTCGTCTTCAGTGGCGGGATGATCCCCACCTTCCTCGTCGTGAAGGATCTGGGTCTGCTCAACACCTACTGGGCTCTCGTCCTCCCCGCGGCGATCAACCCGTTCAGCCTGATCATCATCAAGAACTTCTTCCAGCAGCTGCCGGCGGAGCTCGAGGAGTCGGCGAAGATCGACGGGGCCAACGAGGTTCAGACACTGTGGCGCATCATCCTTCCGCTGTCGACGCCCGTGCTCGCCACGTTCGCGCTGTTCTACGCCGTCGGCATCTGGAACGACTTCATGTCGCCGCTGCTGTACCTCAACGACTCGTCGATGTGGACGCTGCAGATGTTCCTCCGACAGGTGACCGTTGCGACAGACCTCTCCCTGGTACAGGGCGACATGACCGAACTGCCGCCGGCCCAAGGCATCAAGTTCGCCGTGATCGTGGTGGCGACCCTGCCGATCCTCATCTTCTATCCGTTCCTCCAGAAGCACTTCGCCAAGGGCATGCTGATCGGCGGTGTGAAGGGATGACCGAGGGCGGTCTGATCTACGAGAACCCGCTGTCGGATGCATCGTCGATGGCCGACTGGATCGGCGAGGGTCCGGTGCGCGTCGAGGACGCGAACGGCGCGGTCCGGCTGTCGTCTGCCGGAGGCGATGACGATCACTTCACACTGTGGTGTCCCGAGGTGTTCGGCGACCGCATTCGGGTGAGCTGGGAGTTCTCGCCGGTGCGCGAACCGGGCCTCGCGATGCTCTTCTTCGGGGCGGCCGCGATCGACGGCGGCGGCATCTTCGACCCGCACCTGCAGCCGCGCACGGGCGCCTACTCGCAGTACCACTCCGGGGATCTGCGGACACTTCACGTCTCGTACTTCCGTCGTCGGTGGGAGGACGAGCGCGCCTTCCACACGTGCAATCTCCGCAAGTCGCCCGGCTTCCACCTCGTGTCCCAGGGTGCAGATCCCCTGCCCCCCGTTGTCGACGCCCGCGGCTCGTTCTACCGCATCGAGGTGGTGAAGGACGGCACCGACATCAGCTTCGCGATCGATGGGCTCACGCTGTTCTCCTGGCACGACGACGAATCCACCGGCCTCCGCATTCGTGAGGGCCGTGTCGGCTTCCGTCAGATGGCGCCGCTCGTCGCCGACTACCGCAACCTCGAGGTGCACGCCCTCTGAGGCGTGCCCTCCCGTCCCCACGGAGGTCCTCCCCCATGTCCGCCGACGACACCGTCATCATTCCGCTCCGCTGGCTCGACGGCGAAGCACCGACCGGCGTGGCCGGAGTCACGTGGGGGACGCCGATCCCGCGCGGCGTCCTCACGGACCCCGCGCGGTTGCGCGTTCGGGAGGTGGGTGGCGAGGAACGCCCGGCCCAGTTCTGGCCGCTCGCGACCTGGCCCGACGGCTCGCTTAAGTGGGTGGGGTGCGCGATCGGCGCGGCCGCGACTCCGGGCGAGCACGAGCTGATCATCGCGGACGAACCGGCCTCGCCCGAGGGGCCGGTTCGGGTCGACGATGCGGGAGCCGTGCGGGTGAGCACCGACGTGCTGGAGGTCGTCTTCGGGGAACCGGGCGGCGCGGCGCTGGTATCCAGCATCCGTCGAAACGGTGCGGTCGTCGCCGAGGACCTCACGCTGGTGAGCTCACGGCAGGGCAGCATCGATGAGCTCGGCGGGGGATCTCGTATCCCGGCCGCCTCCCTGATCGAGAGCGTCGCCGTCGAGCAGCGCGGACCGATCCGCGCCGTGGTGAAGGTCATCGGCCGTCATCGCGAAGAGGGGTCCGGTCGGGAGTGGCTGCCGTTCTCGGTCCGTTTCGTCCTGATGGCCGGCGCCGAGCAGATCCGCGTGGTGCACTCCTTCGTGTGGGACGGCGACGCCGATCACGACTTCCTCGCGGGACTCGGCGTCAGCGCGCGTGTGCCCCTGCACTCAGCGGAGCACGACCGGCACGTGCGTATCGCCGGCGCCGAGGGCGGGCTCTTCTCCGAGGCGGTTCGCGGGATCACGGGACTGCGCCGCGACCCCGGCGAGCACATCCGCACCGCCCAGATCCGCGGCGAAGCGCTCCCGGCGCTGGCGGAATGGAGCCCGCTGGTGTCGAAGCGTCTGCACCTGGTTCCCACCTGGGGCGACTTCTCGCTCACCCAGGCGAACGCGGACGGCTTCCTGCTGCGCAAGCGCACGCGAGCGGGTCACGCCTGGATCGACGCCGGCGCGGGCACGCGGAGCGAGGGATACATCTCCCTCACCGACGCGAGCACCGGTGGACTCGGCATCGGTGTGCGGTCGTTCTGGCAGTCCTTCCCGGGTCGGCTCGATATCCGGGACGCCGCGACCGACGTCGGCACGGTCACGGCCTGGCTGCATGCTCCTGATGCAGACCCGATGGATCTGCGCTTCTATCACGACGGTCTCGGTCAGGACGACTTCGCGACTCAGCTGGACGCGCTGGGGATCACCTACGAGGACTACGAACCGGGCTTCGGCGACGCCCACGGAATCGCGCGTACCCACGAGCTCACGCTCTTCGTCTATGCCGGCACCGCCCCGGTGGAGCAGGTGGCTGCCGAGGTGGTGTCGCTGCAGAGTCCCCCGCTGCTGCAGCCCACCAGTGAGCACCTGCACGCGGCGGGAGTTTTCGGCGACTGGGCTCCCGTGGATCGATCGACGCCCGTGCGGAGCGAGATCGAGGACTCCATCGACTTCCTCCTCGACTTCTATCTGGGACAGGTCGATCAGCGCCGCTGGTACGGCTTCTGGAACTACGGCGACGTCATGCACGCCTACGACCCGGATCGCCACGTCTGGCGCTACGACGTGGGCGGCTACGCGTGGGACAACAGCGAGCTCTCCCCCGACCTCTGGCTCTGGACCTCCTACCTGCGTACCGGCCGGGCCGACGTGTTCCGTCTGGCTGAGGCGATGACGCGTCACACCGGCGAGGTGGACGTCTATCACGTCGGCCGGTGGGCCGGTCTCGGGTCGCGGCACAACGTGCAGCACTGGGGCTGCAGCGCGAAGCAGCTGCGCATCTCCAGCCCGGCCTACCGCCGGTACTTCCACTACCTGACCGCCGACGAGCGCGTGGGCGACCTGCTCGACGAGCTGCGCCACAGCGACCGGCGGTTCCTGGACACCGACCCCACGCGCAAGGTGCGCGAGGACGCCGCGACCTACCGCCCCGACCGCAATGCGCTGGCAGTGGGACTCGGCACGGACTGGGGCGCTCTCGCCGCCACCTGGCTCGCGGACTGGGAGCGCACGGGCAACGAGTGGTCTCGTGATCGACTGCTCGGCACGATGGCGGACATCGCCGCCCTCCCCCACGGATTCCTCACCGGGGAGGCTCTGTACGACCTCGACACAGGTCGCTTCGACACCACCCGCGACCGCATCGCCGTCTCGCACCTGAGTGCGGTGTTCGGGCTGGTGGAGATCGTCAGCGAGCTGATCGATCTGGTCGACGTCCCCGGCTTCCGCGACGCATGGTTCAACTACTGTCGCCTTTATCTGGCCACCCCGCAGGAGCAGGCGCGCGCCGTCGGAGCACCGCTCAGCGGGATCCACCTGGAGCAGGCACACAGCCGCCTCACGGCGTACGTCGCGGCGCAGGAAGGCGATGACGAGCAGGCGGCGCGCGCGTGGGCCGCGTTCGAGGGCATCGGCGAGTGGCTGGTGCACCGGCGCGACTTCCGCCTGGATCGGATCGAGCCTCCCTATGTGCTGAACGCCATTGACGAGGCCCCCTCGGTGTCCACTAACGACGCCGCACAGTACGGGCTTGCCGCGATTCAGAATCTGGCCTTGATCGGAAACCGCCTCTCGAAGGAGGCCCGATGATGAGTTCCCGCATCGCGATGATCGGGGACGGGAGATGACGGTCTATCACCTCGCGGGCGATTCCACGGTGGCGCCCGGTAAGCCGCCGGAGCACCCGATGGCGGGATGGGGAACGTTCCTTGCGGAGCGGCTCGGCTTCGAGGTGCGCAACCACGCGTTCGGCGGGGCAACGACGCAGAGCTTCGTCGACGAGGGGAGCTGGCAGCGCCTGATGGACGGCGTCAGGCCCGGAGACGTTGTGGTGATCCAGTTCGGTCACAACGATCAGAAGGAGCCCGAGCTCGACTCCCGGGGCGGCTTCACGCAACGAGTGACGGAGATGATCGACGAGTCACGCGAGCGCGGTGCTGCCGCGGTGCTGTGCACACCCGTCGAGCGTCGCTGGTTCAACGGCGAGCAGGTGGATCCCACGCATGGCGACTACCCCAACGCGGTGCGCGAGCTCGCCCGCAGGACGGCAGCGCCGCTCATCGACCTCACCGCCTTCACCACGTGGTTGTACGAGGATCTCGGAGATCACGCGTCGCGAGCCCTGCTCTCGCACTACGCCGCCGGCGAGTACGCGGGCTGGCCCGAGGGCCTCGCCGACGACACGCACTTCAGCGTGACGGGTGCGCGACGCGTCGCCGCCTTCGTCGCGCTCGCGCTGCGCGGGATCGCCGGTCTCGACGGTGACCGGCCGGCGAAGGGAAGCCGCGGCATCGTTCCGTAGTCGCGACGATCACGGCAGCGCCGAATCCGCGGCCCTGTCCGCGCAGCGATCCGCTCACGCCGCTCGGGCGCGGCGGCGTCGCTCGGCGGCGACGACAGCGAGCACCACAAGCCCCGGAGTGATCACCACGAGCGGTGGCAGCATCCACACCACGACACCGGCCACCAGTAGACCGACCAGTACATAGCCGGTGCCGACCGGATCGTCCAGCGCGAGCGCGCTGCCACGACGCCGCAGCCCGCGCCACCCGGCCGTCGGGTCCCACAGCGCGGCAGACCGCAGGCCGATCAACGCCACGCCCAGCGCGAGCAGCAGACAGACCACGGCGTACGCTTCACCGCCGGGCAGGACGCCGCGGGCGCCGAGCACCGCGCCGGCACCGAGCGCGGCGAGAACCGTGATCCAGCAGAGCCCGAACCACCATCCCGAGCGGACGGAGCGCCACACCAGCCGCATGAACGCCTGCAGCGAGTCATCGCGGGCGGCCAGATGCTCATCGAAATGACGAACGCCGGCCGCGATCGCGGGCAGCATCGTGATCAGCGGGAGCGACGCGGCCGTGACCACCAGGCCCACGACGAGCATCTCCCCGAACGCCGAGACACCGCCACCGCCGAACCGGCGCAGCTGCTCGGGCGCCCGCGCAGGCCCGCTCACCCCTTCAGCCCCTGCGTCGCGACGCCGCCCACGAGGTGGCGCTGGAAGGCCATGAAGAAGACCACCACGGGAAGCAGCGCGAGGATCGCCATAGCCATCTGCGCGCCGTAGTCACTGGTGGATGTCTGATCCACGTACAAGCGCAGCGCCAAGGGCATCGTGTACATCGTGGGGTTCTTCAAGTACAGCAGCGGCCCGAAGAAGTCGTTCCACGACCAGATGAACGCGAAGATCGAACTGGTCACGAGGGCGGGCTTCATCAGCGGCAGAATCACCGAGCGGAACGTGCGCACGTGGCCGGCGCCGTCGATGCGCGCCGCCTCATCCAGCTCGCGCGGCAGGCCCCGCATGAATTGGATCATGAGGAAGACGAAGAACGCGTCCGCCGCGAGGAACTTGCCCAACAGCAATGGCCAGTAGGTGTTCACCAGGCCGAGCTGATTGAACACGATGTACTGCGGGATGATCACCACGTGGAACGGCAGCAGCATCGTCGCGATCATGCACGCGAAGAAGAACGTCCGCCCCGGGAAGGAGATCCGCGCGAACGCGTATGCCGTGATCGAACATGACAGCACGATTCCCACGACGGAGGCGACCGCCAGGATCAGCGAGTTCACCACGAAGGTCCAGAACGACACCCCGCCGATCCCGCGCAGCGCCGTGGCGTAGTTGTCCAGGCTCGCGCTGTCGGGCCACAGGCTGACGGAGCCGATGATCTCGTTGCCCGGCTTGAACGAGGACATCAGCATCCACACCGCCGGGTACAGGATCACGACCAGCACCGCGAGGGAGAACAGGTGGAAGACACCCGCTCTCAGAAGTCGCCGCCCTCGTGCCCGCGAGCGCAGCCGCGCGCTCCGCTCGGTCGATCCGGTGGTGATCCGCTCGGTCTCGGTCATCGCGCTCATCGTTCTTCTCCCGCGTAGTGGACCCAGGCTTTGGACGTTCGAAACAGCATGATCGTGACGATTCCAACCACGATCACCAGCACCCACGCCATCGCAGACGCGTAGCCCATCTGGAAGTCGCGGAAGCCGCGCAGGTAGAGGTACAGCGTGTAGAACAGCGTGGATCCCGCCGGCCCGCCGGTGCCGTTGGAGATGATGTACGCCGAGTTGAACACCTGGAAGGCGTGGATGGTCTCCAGCAGCAGGTTGAAGAACAGCACCGGGGAGAGCATCGGGATGGTGATGGCGAAGAACCGACGGACGGGACCGGCACCGTCGACAGAGGCGGCCTCGTACAGTTCGGTGGGCACCTGCTTGAGACCGGCGAGGAAGATCACCATCGGTGCGCCGAACTGCCACACGGTGAGGAGGATCAGCAGCGGCAGGGTCTTGGCGGGATCGCCCACCCAGCCGCCGTGCGCCGCGGCGGGGCCCCCGAGCAGCTCGGTGATCTGTGCCACGATGCCGTCGTCGATGAACATCGCCTTCCACACGATCGCAATCGACACGCTCCCGCCGATCAGGGAGGGCAGATAGAACGCGGAGCGATAGAAGCCCTGCCCGCGCTGGGGCATATTCAGCAGCAGCGCCACCGCGAGCGCGCCGACCAGCTTGACCGGCGTGCCGACGAGGACGTAGATGCCCGTGACCTTGACGGCCTGCAGGAAGTTGGGGTCGGCGAACAGCCGGGTGTAGTTGTCGAAGCCGACGAGGTTGGGCGCGCTGAACAGGTTGTAGTCGGTGAACGAGAGCGCGAGCGATGCGAGCATCGGCCCGGCCGTGAGGGCGAAGAAGCCGATCAGCCAGGGGCTGAGGAACGCATACCCCGCACGGGTTTCCCGGCGCCGGCGGTTGCGTCCTGCCACGGAGGTGGGGCGGACGGCGGAAGCTGTGGTTGTCATCTCGATTCCTCTCCCCGCCACCGACCACGCGGGCCGGTGGCGGGAAACGGGTCTGTCAGCCCAGGACCATCGACATCTCGGAGAACAGCGACTGCGCGAACTGCTTCTCGTCGATCTCGCCGTAGCGCATCTGCTCGTGCAGTTCGCCCCACTTCGCCTCGATGGTGCCGTAGCCTGCCGGCAGGATCGGATAGCTCGCGGTCAGTTCGTCCTGGATCGATGCGATGTAGTCGAGGTTCACGGTGTCGGCAGGCTGGCGATCGATGGCGGCCTGACCGGCCTCGGTGGGCGGCGTGCCCAGCGAGGTGCCGAAGATCTCGGCGACCTTCGGGGAGGTGGCGAGGAAGTTCACCAGAGCGGCCGCCGCCTGCGGCTGCTTCGAGTTGGCTGCCACGCTGAGCATCATGCTGGGGTGCGGGGCGAGGATGTGCGCCTTCTCCCCCGCGTCCAGGGGCGGCTGCACCATGCCGATGTTCTCTGTTCCGGCGTCGGTCATCCCCTGCAGCACGGTAGTGGACCAGTTGAACCACACGGCGGACTCACCGGCCAGGAAGCCGCCCTTCGGAGCGAGGGCGACGCTGCGCTCCACCGGGTAGAAGTCTCCGGCGTCGCGCAGCTTCTTGCCCGTCTCGAGGTAGTCAACGACGTCCTGCTCGGTGAACGCGGCCTTCCCGTCGGCGTCGAAGACCTCGTTGCCGCGCTGCATCATCGCGTAGATGAAGCCGACGAAGCCGCCGGTGTAGTCCTCGGATCCGTAGATACGCGGGTCCGTGGCACCTCCCGCCTTGTTCACCTGCAGGATGAAGTCGTCCATCTCCTCCCACGTCATGGTGTCTGTGGGATAGGGGACGCCGAGCTCGTCGAGGATGTCCTTGTTGTACATCAGCGAGTAGGCGTTGGTTCCCAGCGGCACACTGAGCAGCTTGTCCTTCACAGTTCCGGCACCCAGCACCGCATCGGACACACCGTCAAGGGGAAGCACCCCACCGCGGTACGGGTTCAGATCCGCCAGCAGATTCTTGGACGCGTACTCCCCGAGGTAGCCGGCGTCGATCATGACGGCATCGGGGAGAGAGCGTCCCGCGGCCTCGGTGTTGCGCGCGGTCCAATAGTCGCCCCAGGCGTTGAAGTTTCGCACCACCGTGATGTTGGGATACTCCTCGTTGAACGCGGCGATGGCCTGTTCGAACCGCGCGGCGCGGTCATCGTTCCCCCACCACGCGAACGTGATCTCGGCGGACGAATCCGGGTCGAATGATTCGCCGGGCGCAGGTGCCGCGGTGCCTCCCGAGCACCCGGACAGCGCGAGCGCGGCCACCGCAGTGAGCGCGACGGCGGACAGTGTCTTCAGTGACATTGCATTCCTCCTGTGTCAGCGGGCTGTGCCCGCGGGATCCACCGTGAGGCGACGGATCCGGATGAGTTTCTGGTGGGGGGTCAGGTTTCGTCGCCGGCGATCAGCGCACGCAGGCGAGCGAGGTCGGCTTTGGGTTCACGGTCCTCGGTGAGCAGGCCGTTCTGCTCCTGCATCGTGTCGGTGAGCTGGGTCCAGCACCATCCGGCCAGACCGTCCGGGCGCCCGCGGAAACCGCGCGTGCCGGAACGGACGGCACCGATGATCTCGTCGACACGGCGGACATAGTCGTCGACATCGGAGGCCTCGGAGTAGCCCCAGGAATCCGCTGCCGGAGCCGTCGCGGCGAACTTCACGCCACCGAACTCCGTCACCATGATCGGCTGCACGCTGTCCTGCGTCCCCGCCAGCCGCAGGCGCCGACCGGCGGGACCGATGCCCTCGAGGTCGCGGCGAAGCTGCGACTCGGCAATGTCGTAGCGCCGGGAGAGCACGCCGCCGTCGGCCTCGTAATCGTGGATCGTCCACAGGTCGGAGGTGCCGAGCTCCCACCCGTCGTTGGAGATGACCGGACGCGTCGTGTCGAGCGCGCGGGTGAGGTGGTAGAGCGTCTCGGCCAGGGCACGCTGGTCCGCGCGCGCCGCGATGTGCTGCACGCCCCAGCTCTCGTTCAGCGGCACCCACGTGATGATGCACGGGTGGCTGCGATCGCGCAGCACCGCCTCGGTCCACTCACTCACCGTGCGCTGAACGGACTGCGCGGAGAAAGTGTAGGTCGCGGCCATCTCGCCCCACACCAGCAACCCGAGCCGGTCCGCCCAGTAGAGGAAGCGATCGTCCTCGATCTTCTGGTGCACACGGACCGCGTTGAAGCCCAGCTCCAGGACGAGTTCGGCCTCCCGGCGCAGCGCGTCGGCGGACGGAGCAGCGAGGTGCGACGTGGGCCAGTACCCCTGGCTGAGCACCGAGCGCAGCACGATCGGGCGATCGTTGAGAAGCATGGCGCCGTGAGCAGTGCCCACCTCGCGCAGCCCCAGATAGCTCGCGACGACGTCGGTCGGCCGGTCGCCGACGACAGTGGTGACCCAGGCATCGAGGAGCACGGGCGATCCCGGGCGCCAGACCAGTCGCTCGTACGCCTGACCGTTGCTCTGGCCCGCCAGCGGAACCGTGAGGGAGGCCGACAGCCCGTTCGCATCGACGGCGGCCGTGCCGAGCACCTCGCCGTCATGCGCGATCACGACCTCCACGCGCGTCGGGGTGCGTCGCGCGAGCGTCACATCGACGCGCGCGGTTCCCGCGGCGAGCTCGTTCGTCCAGTGCAGATCGGTCACGTGCTGTTCGCCGACGGACTCGATCCACACCGGCTGCCAGATGCCGGTAGTGCGGTGGTACCAGATCGCGTGGGCGCCGGTTTCCCAATCCTGTTTGCCGCGTGGCTGGGCGAGATCATGCGGGTCGTCCTCGGCGCGCACCACGATGACATCCGGGCTGTCGTGACGGCCGAGGGCATCGGTGACATCGAGCACGAAGGGCGTGTGTCCGCCGACGTGCTCCCCCACCGCGATGCCGTTCACCCAGACCCGGGCACGGTAGTCCACCGCGCCGAAGTGCAGCAGCGCTCGTCGGCGGTCCCCGTGACCAGCAGCCGCGAGGTCCTCCTCCGCGATCTCACGCCGGTACCAGACCACCGGGTGGAATCCGGTGTCCCCGATGCCGGACGCACGCGACTCCGGAGGGAAAGGAACGAGGATCGCCCCCGCCAGATCGCGACCGTCGAACCACCCTTCGGCAAGGCCCACGTTCTCGTCGTCGTAGGCGAAGCCCCACGTGCCGTCGAGCTCGACGAAGGACGAGCGCACCAGCTGGGGACGCGGACGCGCCGGCTCCAGCCGGCTCGCGCGCAGTTCGGCGGTGGGTGGGGTGGGAGGGTGCGACACCGTGCGGCTCCTTCGCCTGGATCTCTCCAGTGATTCAGCGTTGAACTATGAGAAACGAGAACCAAGCTGACGATCCGACCACCGTAGTTCCACGTTGAATCATCACGATAGTTCCACGTTGAACTAGAGTCAACAGGAAGATGCATCGAAGATGAGATGCCGGGGACGGGAGGAGGCGGGATGACCCGACGGGTAACCCTCGCCGATGTCGCCGCGCGAGTGGGCGTCAGCGCGAAGTCGGTGTCGAACGTCGTCAACCAGACCGGGTGGGTGGGCGATGAGGTACGCGAACGCATCCTCACCGCCATTGATGAGATGGGCTACCGTCCGAATCTCGCGGCGCGGCAGCTGCGAAACGGCCGCAGCGGGCTCATCGCCCTCGTGCTCCCCCGTCTCAGCGAGCCCTACTTCGCCGAGTTCGCATCCCGCTTCGTGCGCCGCGCGCAGGTGCGCGGCCTCACGGTGCTGATCGCTCAGACCGATGGGGCCCGCGACGCGGAGCTGCGCATGATGACCGGCGAGGGATTTCCTGCGCTGGACGGGATCGTGCTCAGCCCGCTCGGGTTGACCGCTGATGACGTCGCCGGGCGGGACGCTTCCTCGCCGCTGGTGCTCATCGGTGAGGAAGCGGAGAATCTCGTGGGATCCGACGTGCACCACGTCGGCATCGACAACATCGCCGCCGCCGCTGCGGCGACGACAACGCTCCTGGACAGCGGATGCCGGCGCATCGCCGTCGTCGGAGTGCAGGAGAGCGGTCCGGGCGCTACGTCACGACTGCGTTTGGAGGGCTATCGACGCGCGCTGGCCAGTGCCGGCATACGGGTGGATCCCGCCCTCTTCGCCCCGGTGCACGACTTCAATCGCGCCGAAGCGTCGCGCGCAGTGCGAGAGCTGCTGAGCTCGGGGACGACGTTCGACGGCATGTTCTGCTTCAGCGACACACTCGCCCTCGGCGCGCTCTACACACTCGCCAGCGAGAACATCTCGGTTCCCGGTGACGTGCAGGTCATGGGCTTCGACGGGCTGGAGGAGGGGCAGTACCATTTTCCGGCGTTCTCCACCATCGATCCCGGCATCGACGCCGTGGCCGATACGGTGCTCGATCTTCTGCCTACCCCGCCGCCCGTCGGGGTTCGTCACGTGGTTCCGCACCACGTGGTGCGTCGCTCGGACCGCCGCGCCGATTGATGACGGTGCTCGCGAAGTCGGAGCCAGGGCGGCGGAATGCTGCGTCTGGCGATCTGCGCGGATCTCCGACGCGAGCGCGCCTCGCGTGCGTGTGATCAGTCGCGCCGTGTTCCGGTACGGCGCGGGCGCTCGGGGATGGCGACAAGGGCCAGCACGAGGCAGCCCATCGCGGGCAGCAGGAGCGGGGCCAGCACCGTGGTGATGAAGCCTGTGAAGGCCACCGCCACCGCCGTGTAGACGGTGCCGCCCGCATCTGCCGCGACCGCGGCAGGCACGCGCCGGAGGGTGGCGATCCAGCCGACCTCGGGCGTGAATGACGCGGCGGCCAGCGCGATCACCGTGCCGAGCGCCACCAGCAGCACCCACCCGGCGATGGCCACCACGGCTCCGCCGGGGACCGAGGGCGCCACCAGGATGTCCAGGGCGAGAACGGCGGCCACCACGAGAGCCGCGACACCGATGCCGATGCCACCCCGCAGCGCGGCGCGGAAGTCCGCGAGCAGCTGTCGCATGGACGAGCCTTCCGCCCCGATGAAACGGCGGACGTGCGCGGTGCCCGCGGCGAGCGCGGCCGGCAGGGTCACGAGCGGGAGCGACAGCGCAGCCACCACAACTCCGGCGAGCAGCACCTCCCCCAGCAGCGCGAACTTCGCCGTGGCACCCGGGAAGCGCGCGATCGGCGCGCTAGCCGGAAGCGGACCACTCCCTGACCGCGCGGCCCGATCGGCCGCGCGGCGGGACCGCATCTGCGATGCGGCACTCATCCCTTCAGCCCCTGGGTGGCGACGCCGTCCACCAGGAAACGCTGGAACACGATGAAGAACAGCAGCACCGGCAGCAGAGCGAGCACCGACACCGCGACCGTCGCGCCGTAGTCCGACGAACTGGTCTGATCGTTGAACACCCGCAGCGCCAGGGGCAGCGGGTAGTTGTCGGGCGAGTTGAGATACAGCAGCGGGCCGAGGAAGTCGTTCCAGCTCCAGATGAACGCGAAGATCGAGGCCGTGACCAGCGCGGGCTTGATCAGCGGCAGGATGATCGAGAAGTAGATCCGACCGTGACCGGCGCCGTCGATGCGGGCCGCCTCGTCCATGTCCTTCGGCAGGCCCCGGATGAACTGCACCACCAGGAAGACGAAGAACGCGTCGGTGGCCAGGAACTTGCCGATCAGCAGCGGGACGAAGGTGTCCACCAGTCCGAGCCCGCGAAACAGCATGTACTGCGGGATGATCAGCACGTGAAACGGCAGCAGAAGCGTGCCGATCATGACGGCGAAGAAGATGGCGCGACCACGGAAGTTGATCCGCGAGAAGGCGTAACCCGCCAGCGACGCGGAGAACACCGTTCCGATCACCGCTCCCACTGCCAGCAGGAACGAGTTCAGGAAGAAGCGCCACAGCGGCACGCCGCCGACACCCTCGAACACCGTGAAGAAGTTCTGGATGGTGGGGTTCTGCGGCCAGAAGCTCTGGTTGGCGCCGAACTCGCTGGTGGGCTTGAAGGCGGCCAGCACCATCCACGCCAGCGGGTAGAGCACGAGCGCGGTGATCGCGATCATCACGATGATCCAGATCACGCTCTGCCAGGTCTTGCGGCTGATGGAGCGGCGAGAAGCTGTCGCCCCGGGGGCGATGCCAGCGTCGCGCAGTCCGATGTTGGTGGTGGTCATCGGTCATCTCCCGCGTAGTGGACCCAGGTGTTGGAGCTGCGGAACAGGATGTACGCGAGCACGGCGACGCCGATCAACAGGACCCACGCCATCGCTGACGCGTAGCCCATCTGACTGTTCGTGAACGCGCGGGTGTAGAGGTACACCGTGTAGAAGTTGGTGGCGCCGGCGGGGCCACCCGTGCCGGAGCCGATGATGTACGCCGAGGCGAACACCTGGAACGAGTTGATCATCTCCAGCAGCAGGTTGAAGAAGATCACCGGCGACAGCATGGGCATCGTCACCGAGGCGAACTTGCGGAACGGACCGGCACCATCCATCTCGGCGGCCTCGTACAGCTCCTGCGGCACCTGCTTCAGGCCCGCGAGGAAGATCACCATCGGCGCACCGAACTGCCAGACCGCCAGCAGGATCATCATCGGCAGCACCAGGGCGGGGATGCCCACCCAGCCGCCGATGTTGATGCCGAACAGGCTCAGAGAGCTGTCGACGGGACCGTCGGTGGAGAACATCGCCCGCCAGACGATGGCGATGCTGACGCTCGCACCGATGAGCGACGGAGCGTAGAACGCGGACCGGAAGAACCCACTGCCCTTGTTGCGGAAGTTAAGCAGCATCGCGACGCCCAGAGCGGCCGCGAGCTTGATCGGCGTGCCGACGAGCACGTAGATCAGCGTGATGCGAACGGAGTTCCACCACACGTCGTCGGAGAACATGCGGGTGAAGTTGTCGAACCCGATGAAGCGCGGTGCGCTGAAGATGTCGTAGTTCGTGAAGGCCAGGTAGAGCGAGAACAGCATCGGCCCCGCCGTCAGGGCGAAGAAGCCGATGAGCCACGGCGACAGGAAGATGTAGCCGGCCGCTGTTTCGCGGCGGCGTGCTGCCCGTCCCCGGGTGTTGCGCGAGCCCGGGGCGCCTCCCGCCCGGCCGGCGGCCGAGCGGGAAGCGGAGGCGGGCGAGACGCGCCGGGTGGGCGTCGAGACCGATTGCGTCATGATGTCCGGGCCTCAGCCCAGGGTGACCTTGGCTTCGTCGAAGAACTGCTTGACAGCCTCGTCGACGGTGACACTGCCGAGTCCCAGCGCCTTGCCGAGATCCCAGAACTTCTGCTCCAGCGCGCCGTAGCCGACCACGGCGGGCGGCGGGGCGTCTCCGATGCGGTCGGCAGCGGACTCGATGTAGTCGGCGACCTGCTTGTCGACACCCTCCAGCGTGGTGCCCTCGAGCTTCGAGGAGGAGGCCGGGAAGCCGAGCGTGGTACCGAAGATCTCGCCGGCCTCGGGGCTGTTCACCACGAAGTCGAGGAAGGCCGCGGCGGCAGCCGGGTGCTTGGTCTTCGCGGAGATGGCCATCTGCAGACCGCCCTGACGGTACAGGTCCTTCGTGCCGACCTTGTACGTCGGCGGTGCGACGAGTTCGATCGAGGAGGCACCCGAGTCGGCGATGTAGCCGCCGAGGAAGTTGCTCCAGCTCATCTCGCTCGCGGTGAGGCCCGCGCCGAAGCCGGACTTCGGGTTGATCTCCTCGAGCTTGCTCTGCGGGATCGTGACGCCGTCGCGCAGTGCGTCTCCTGAGCTCCAGAAGTCCTTCAGCTCCGCTTCGTCGAAGCCGAGCTTGCCGTCATCGGTGTAGAGGTTCTTGCCCTCGCTGCGCAGCTTGAGCTCGAACTGCTGGATGCGCTGGGTGTAGTCGGTGCCGCCGTAGACGGCGCCGCCGGTCTTGTCGGTGACCTCCTTCATCCACGTGTCGAAGTCGTCGAACGTGGCGTCCGCTGCCGGAGGGGTGAGTCCGTTCGCGGTCAGCAGGTCGGTGTTGATGAAGTTGGCCCAGAGGCTGTAGCCGGTGGGCAGGGAGAACTGCTTGCCGTCGAGCTGGCCGGTGCCCTTGAGCGAGTCCTCGAAGGTGGACATGTCGATCTCGTCGCTGACGGTGCTGAGATCGAGGAGGTAGCCCGCCTGGCCGTACTGGCGGAGGTAGGAGTCGGAGAACTGCCAGACGTCGGGCAGACCGCCACCGGCCGCCTCGGTCTGGCGCTTCTCCCAGTAGGAGGGGAAGTCGGTGAAGGTGCCGTTGATCGTGATGTTCGGGTATTCCTCGTTGAACTTCTCGATCAGCTGGTTGTAGCGGTCGGCGCGGTCGTCGTTGCCCCACCAGGTGAAGGTGAGCGTGACCTTCTCGTTGGGGTCGAGCGTGGCTGCTCCTCCGGCGGATCCGGCATCGGTGCCGCCTCCGCAGCCGGCGAGCGCGAGTGCGGCACCCGTGATCGCGGCAACCGCCGCGAGTCGCTTCTTGCTGAACATCCTTGTCCTCTCTGTGGCGCCCGCTGATGGCGAACGTCGGTGTCCGTGCTGTGCTGTGTGCGTGTGCCCGGCGCCGGGGATCATCATCCGAGAGCCGCACGGGAAAGCGCTTGCCAGGACATTACCACCGATTGAAACGACTCACAATGCGCGACGGGGGAAATCTCTGGGACCGGTCACAGTGTATCGATCGGGTGCGGGCGTGAGGGGCTCGTCAGCTCAGCGCGTGTGAGTTATCGCGAGCAGACCAGCCGTCCACGACACGCACGTCAGCACGGAAGACCGCGCGGGGACGCAGGATGTGATGGGCTATCGCGAGCAGACCAGCATGCCGTCCACCACACGCACGTCAGCACGGAAGACCGCGCTGCGGCGCAGGTCGTTGTTCTCGGCATCCGCGATCTCGACGCCGCTCCACGCCGGATGGGTGAAGTAATACAGCAGGCCCGCATCGCCACGCACGATCACCATGCCGTGCCGACCGACCTGCACCCCGGCGGCATCGTCACTCTCGCCCAGGATCACCGCGTCGGCCCCACCCTGCCGCTGCCAGTGGGCGGCGTCATCGCTGCGATAGACGGCCATCCCGCGCCATTCGTCCACGATCATCCAGAACCACCCGCCGAGCCGGAACACGAAGGGGCCCTCGTGGGGACCGCCACCGATCGCGACTCCGTCGGGCACCCACGACCGGAGATCCTCCGACACCGCTGTGCGCGTGACAGAGTGGGCTGCCTCGTCCTTGAACCACATCCGCCAGCGGTCGCCGACGCGCGCCACCGCGGCGTCGATCACTCGATCGCTGCCGAGGTCGATCGGCCCGCACCGACGGAAGCGGCGGAGGTCCTCCGAGCGATATTCGACGATCCGCCGCTCATGCCCCTCCCACCGGTCCGGAACGCCGTCGATCTCGGTCAGATACATGAGCCACTCGTCGCCGACACGGATCAGCTCGGGCGCCCAGTGCGTACGATCCACGTCCGGCGGGGGCGGGCCGAGAGCAAGTTCGAGTCCCGCGCCGGAAGGCGCCAGCGTGCCGACGTAGCTCCAGGCGAGCCCGTCGTCTGAGCGAGCGACGCCCACCCGCGAGCCGTGCACCCACGCCACACCGGGGCCGGGATCGGGGTGATCGGCACGGCGCTGGGTATAGAGCATCCACCAGGTGCCCTCACCGTCGATCACCACCGTGGGATCCGTGGCTCCGTCGTAGACCGGGTCCCGATACAGCGCGCGCGGATGGGTCACGGGGTGGCCCGGCGCTCGATCACCGGGCTCGCGAAACTGTCACGATGCGTGGGGTGTACAGCCAGGTCGGCTGGCGTGATGACCGCACCGTCAGCTGCCGCCGATGCGTAGATGGCGGCGACGATCTCGAACGAACGCGATGGGTGATCCGCGGTGTCGGGCAGGTCGCCTCCCGAGCGAAGCGCATCGAAGACGTCACGCAGCAGGGGCGCGTGCGCGCTGGCTTCCTCGTGGTCGGGGAACGCCCAGCTCGCGGCCTCCGCCTCGAAACCGGGTGCCGGCGTGATCCGCCAGTTCTCGTGACCGTGTCCGTACAGGTGATCGACCGTGATGGTCGCGCGCTGCGTGTCGATGCGGATCGAACTGGTCTCGCGCGGCGATACGGCGCTGGTGGTCACCTGCGCCACCGTTCCGCTGTCGAAGGTCACGGTGGCCGTGGACATGTCCTCGGTCTCGGTCTCCCGATCCAGCCGCCAGAGCCGCCCCTGCACGCCGGACCAGTCGCCCAGCAGGTGCGCCAGCAGATCGAGCTGATGGATCCCGTGCCCGAGCGTTGTGCCACCGCCCTCGGTGGCCCACTTCCCCCGCCAGGGCACCGCGAAGTAGTCGGCGTCGCGGAACCACAGCGTGTTGCAGATCGCGACCAGCGGCCGACCCAGCGCACCCGATGCCAACAGGCCCTTCACGTGCGCGGCGGCCGTCCCGGTGCGCTGCTGGAACACGACGGCCAGCCGGCGGTCTGCCGCCAGGGCTGCGCGACGCATGTCATCCAGCTCCGCGAGCGAGGCGGCCGGCGGCTTCTCCACCACCACGTGCGCGCCCGCCTCCAGTGCCTCGATCACCTGCCCGCGGTGCGCTCCGGGAGGCGTGCACACCAGGACCACATCGGGTTGCTCCGCGGCGAGCAGCCGGGTGAGGTCCGGGTAGCTGGCAGGAACCTCCCACTGCGCGGCGAACGCCGCGGCACTGTCGGGATACAGGTCCGTCACAGCGACGATCTGGGCGTGCGGGTAGGCCGCGACTGCCTCGGCGTGGAGGCGGGAGACGCTCCCCGTGCCGACCAGGGCGACGCGAAGATCATGAGGGATCGGCGGTGGAGTCATGAGAGCTCGTTTCGGTGAAGGTCAATGGGTGAGGGTTTCGTGCGCAGCTCGAGCGAATCTGTCGTGTCATCTGCCCAGCGCGAAGACGCAGGGACCGTTCGTCTCAGCGTCTGTCAGTGGGCGACCAGCGCCGATCGCCGCACCTGCGCGACGTGTTCGGCACCAGCGGTCGGCGCGAGCTCGTGGACATCGGCACCGCCGATGAGCAGCACGGCCGCCAGCGTGAGGGACGCACCGGGCTCCAGCACGGTCTCCTCGTGGAAGAACGGAGCGGGATTGAGGCCCGCGTACTCCTCGGAACGCGCGAACCACGGCTCACTGTCGGATGCCGCATCGGCATTCAGCATCAGCACTCCCGCGGACCGATCCGGCGCCGCATACGAGAGCCAGGGTGCGACGCGGCCTCGTGCCTCGTCGCCGACCCGACCGTCGGGCGCGGTGATGACACCGCCACGGAAGCTCTCCGGACCACGCCAGAAGATGCCCGCATACCCGGCGTTCTCCCGCCCCTTCGAGGTCGGCGAACCGAAGGCCAGCGGGGTATCCGTCTCATTGCGCAGGTCGCTCTCCCACGTCAGCGCCCAGGTCTGCTCGTCCACGACGTCGGCCGTGATGCGCCGCCGCTCCGCGAGCACCGCGTCGCCGCCCTGTGAGCGCCACGTCAGCGAGGCGGTGATGCGGGCGGGCTCGTCGTCATGCCCCTCCGCACGAAGGCCACGATGTACCTGCGCACCGTTGTTCGCCAACTGCACGTAACCCTCGCCGTGCACGTAGGTGGGACCACCCCAGAAGTTGTGCGAGCCCACCGCCGGAAGCGCGAGCGACAGTCCCTTGTGCCACACATGGTCGGCGGGTCGATACGCGGTGACGTCGATCCCAGCACGGGTGCGCAGCGTCAGATACGGACGCGGAGATTCGATCTGCGGCTCGGAGGGACGAAAGACGTACTCGGCGATGATGCGCCCCTCGTCGCGCAAGGCGACGCGGTCGATACCGGCGGCGATGAACTGCATGAGTTCTCCTCGAAATGGGGGGGTGCGTCCACGATAGGACGGATTGCGGGAAAGCGCTATCCGTCCTATCGTGGCTTCCATTGCACGGTTGACCATCGGGCCCATCCTGTTCGGACATCACTCAGAGGCGAGAGAACATGCTCAGCACACATGACAGGAGTTCGCCCCGGGACATCGTGCGAGACCACGTCGCGTCCGGACGCCTCCCGTCGGCCGTGCTCGGTATCGCCGACGCGTCCGGGGTGCGGGAACTCGTCGCGTTCGGCGCGGACCCCGCAGACCGCTTTCCGCTGTTCTCGATCACGAAGCCGATCGTCGCGCTGACCGCGGCGCGATTGATCCAGGACGGACGACTGACCGTGGACACCCCGCTTCAGGCGGCGCTTCCCGAGTTCACGGATGCCACGCCCACCCTCGCCCACCTCGCCTCTCACAGGTCCGGTCTCGACGAACCGCCGCTCGACACGGCGGTGCCGCTGCGCCACGAGCTCCTCACGCGCGGGCAGGTCTTCGCGCCGGGCAGCGCCGTGGAGTATTCGACGCTCGCCTACTCGGGGATCGCGGCGCTCATCGAGCACGCCGGCGGTCAGGGCTGGGAGGCGGAAGTCGACGACCTCTTCACATCGCTGGGCGCGCCGCACGCGGTCTCCGCCGATCTCGCCGACGCGCATCCCATTGCGGACGCGGCTGCCGCCGGACACGACATGACGACGTTCGCCGCGCAGCGCAATCCCGGTGCCGGACTCGGAGGACGAGCCGAGGATCTGCTGCGGCTCGGCTCGGCACTGCTGCGGATCACGGCCGGCGACGACCAGCAGTTCCTCTCTCCTGCCACGCTCGACGCCATGCGCGTGCCGCAGACGATCGGACTGCCCCGCTTCGATCCCGCCTCACCCGCGGCGGATCGGGAGTGGGGGTTCGGCTGGCACATCGCGCCAACCGGATTCGGCGATGATGCCGTGTTCGGTCACGGGGGCTGGGCTGGCACGGAGTTCTGGATCCATCCGACCGCAGGGCTGGCGTGGGTCCTGCTGACCAATCGCGCCATCCGCGACGGAGTCGACGCGGCAGTCCTCGCGCGTGCGATCGCAGATTCACGATGAGGGCGCGCGTTCTCCGCGTCGTCCCTCGTCATCGCGCGCGCGGTCGCAGATTCACGATGAGGGCGCGCGTTCCCCACGTCGTCCCTCGGATGCTCGAGAACACGGGCATCCTGGTCCTGGCCCGAACGATCGGAGACTCCCGATGACCACCCTCATCGCAACGGTGCCGCACTGGCCGAACCCCCCGCGGCGCGCGAGTCTGCCGGCACCCGGCGAGGAGGCGCTGGGAATCGTCGTCACCGACCGAGCCGTTCTTCGCGACGGACGAGGCGTCGTTCCGGTGTCGGGCGAGCTGCACTACTCCCGCGTGCCTCGGGCGCGCTGGCGCGAGCGGCTCGAACGGATGCGCGCCAACGGCATCACCCTGGTCTCCACCTACGTCATCTGGGCGCATCACGTGCTGGCCGATGGCAGCACCGACTTCACCGGCGACCGTGATGTCGCGGCCTTCATCGACGAGGCGCACCGCGCCGGTCTGGGCGTGGTGCTGCGCATCGGACCGTGGGCGCACGGCGAGGTGAGAAACGGGGGATTCCCCGACGCCGTGCAGGCGCTCCCCGTCGCGCACCGCACCGAGGATCCGGCGTACCTCGCCGTGGTGCGACCCTGGTTCGTCCGCATCGGCACCGAGGTCGCTCGATCCGCCCATGCGTCGGAGGCGATCTGGGCGATCCAGCTGGAGAACGAGCTGTACGACCAGCCGGCGCACCTCAGCACGCTGCAGCAGCTGGCGCGCGAGGCGGGTCTGCGCGCGCCGCTGTGGACGGCGACGGCCTGGGGCGGGGCCCAGCTGCCGGAAACCGGCGTCATGCCGCTGTTCGGCGGCTACGCCGACGGGTTCTGGGTGGATCCGCAGGAGGATTGGCACCCGAGCTTCCGTCAGCACTTCGTGCCCTCCCACGAGTGGGATGACCCGGGCACGGGAGCCGACGTGCGAGCCGCGCTCGGCGCGAGCGACACCGTGTCGGGCACGCGCCTGCTCGGATTCCCGCCCGCCACGTGCGAGCTGGGCGGCGGCATGGCCACGGCCTATCATCGTCGGCCCGTGCCCGCGGGTGCCGATATCGCCGCGGTTGCTCACATCAAGATCGGCAACGGATCGGCGTGGCAGGGGTACTACATGTTTGCCGGCGGACGAAACCCGCGACCAGGGCTGGGCGAATCGCACGCGACGGGCTACCCCAACGACGTCCCCGATCTCAGCTACGACTTCCATGCTCCGCTGGGACAGGGAGGCACAGCGGGCGCGGCACTCGCTCCACTGCGGGTACAGCACGCGTTCCTGCAGGCCTTCGGCGACCGTCTCGCCGAGTTGCGCTCCGCCCTTCCTGATTCCGGTTCTCCCAACCCCGACGACCTGAAGACGCTCCGCTGGGCTGCACGTCTCGCTGACGATCCAGACCCGACCGGGTTCGTGATGGTGACTCATCACCGCGCCCACGAGCAGGTCGAGCCGGTGACGGGCGTGCGATTCACGCTGCACGGGGGCACGGATGTGGTGTTCCCGGACGCTCCGATCACGATCGCTCCGGGTACTCTCGCCCGCTTCCCGGTGAACCTCGACTGGGGGGATGCGCGGCTGTCCTGGGCTACCGCGTCGGCCGTGACGCTGTTGAACGGCGACAGCTCGACACTGGTGCTCGTGTCGGTCGATGGCGTGCCGCCGCGCGCTGCGATCGGAGGGTCGGCGACGCCGCTGCCGCTCGGTACGACGCGGATTGGCGAGAGAGCCGACCTCCTGGTTCTCCCCGCTGCCGTCCACGACCAGATCTGGGTCATCGAGCACGCCGGCAACCGCACGTTGTTCCTGAGCGACGGCGATCTGCGTTGCGACGGGGCGGGAAGCGTCCTGGTCCGTGGCGCGACGTTCGTGCAGGTATATGACGTCGCTGGCCGGAGCTTCGTGTCGGTGCATCCGGATGGCCCCGAAGCGGATGCCGTGGCCGACGTGACGCACGCTGACGAAGAACACGCAGTCCGCGCGGTGATGCGCGATTCGGCTATCGGCACGACGCGGATGCCCGTTGGAGAGCCCACACCGGTCGCGGCGCACCTGGTGCGCGCCGGCGGCGACGTCCCTGCCGACTACGGCTTCCGCGACGGTCGTCACACCGCCCCGACCGAGCCGGACTACGAAGCCTTCGCCGCACATATCGTCCTCGATGTGCCGGTCCGGCCCGACGCCACGGACACCGTCCTGTCCATCGATTGGGAGGGCGATGCCGCTCGTCTCCGCCGTGACAGCGAGATCATCGACGACCGGTTCTGGGACGGCAGCACCTGGCACGTGTCGCTGGCTGATCTTGCGCCCGGCGCGCACGAACTCCTGCTCGAAATACTGCCGCTTTCCCGCCGATCGACAGTGGGTCTGCCGGCCCCGGCGGCTGAGATCCAGCGCGGTTCGCAGGTCCCCCTCGCTCGTGTCATCACTGCCCGGGTTCGTGATCTCGGCCCCTGGCACCCCCTCCCGCGCCTGTCGTGAGTTCATGAACATGGGGCGGACGAATGGTCCATCCCGGGGTTTCGTCATGCATCCGCCGCATGCTCATGCGCTCGCCCACCACGGTGCGCACACGGTGTGGAGTCAGTCCGCCACCACAGAACTCGCGCGCTGCACGATGTGCGCCGGGATCACGCGATGCACGTCGGTGTCGGAGTCAATCCGCCACCACAGAACTCGCGCGCTGCACGATGTGCGCCGGGATCACGCGATGCACGTCGGTGTCGGCGATTGCCAAGCCCATCGCGGCCGCGGCGAGACCGGCGAAGTCCTGCTCGACCGTGGTGAGCGGTGGCCAGAAGTTCACGGCGTCGGAGATGCCGTCGAACCCCGCCACCGCGACGTCGGCGGGAATCGCCCGGCCGGCGGCATGCAACGCGTGCATCGCCCCGAGCGCCATCTGATCGTTCGCGCAGAACACCGCGCGCACCTCGGACGCACGGGCCAGCTCCGCTCCCAGTCGCCGTCCCGATTCCGCGGTCCAGTCGCCCCGCAGTGGATCGGGCGCCACGAGATCTGCTGTCTCGTGCGCACGCCGCCACCCCTGCTCGCGGGCCTGCGCCGCGAACGAATCCGCGGGACCCGCGATGTGGTGCGCTGGAAAGCCCCGCGCGAGCAGGTGCGAGGTCAGCTCGAACGCGGCGCGCTCGTGATCCGAGCGGACCGTGGGGTAGGGGACATCGGCGGGCGCATCGACCAGCACCAGGCGGATCGGTGCGCTCACCACATCGGCGATGTATCGCGTCGCCTCGTTGACGATTACCGCGGCGTCGACACCCTGCTCCGCGAGCCGGTCTACGGCGTCTGCGAGCGCCACGTTCTCCCCCAGCGACACCAGCGCGATCGAGTATCCCTCGCGCTCGGCGGCCGCGGCGACCGCCTGCAGCATCAGCGAGTTGCCGACGGTCTCCAGTGTCGCAACCACCACGCCCAGCACCTCGGATCGCCCCGTGCGCAGGGCCCGAGCGGCGCGGTGCGGACGATAGCCGAGTTCCGCGAGCGCGCGCTTCACCCGCAGCCGGGTATCGGGGCTGACGTTGTCGTGACCGTTGATCACACGTGACACGGTCTGCCCGGACACTCCGGCCAGCGTGGCCACGTCGCTCATCGCGGGGCGGCGTGCGGAAGTCATGCCTCACATGGTGCCATATCCCGGCCAAGACAGGCATGTTGACGTCAACATCATTCGCTGATTATGCTGGCGCACGGGTCGAGACCCGAGAGAGGAACGTGTCATGGACGTCGAGCAGCAGGTGAGCACACTCGGTGCCGGAGTGATCAAGCGCAGCACGCGCCTGGCCGACGGTCGCGAGCTCATGTACTTCGATGACGCGGACACCACGCTGCCGGCCGCACGCGCCGTCGACGCCCGCGCCCTGGATCCGCGGCCCGCGACCGCCACCATGCGCCAGGACGTCCTGAGCGGCGACTGGGTCTCCATCGCCGCAGCTCGCCAGAATCGCGCGATGATGCCGCCGGCCGAGCTGGACCCTCTCGCGCCGCAGACGCCCACCAATCCGTCCGAGGTTCCGTCGCGCTATGACGTCGCGGTGTTCGAGAACAAGTCGCCGTCGTTCGGTCCGCAACTCGCCGAGGCGTTCGGTGCCGCCCCCGCAGCCGAGGACGCGCCCCGTGGACTCGACGATCTCGCCGAGCTCGGGCTCGGCCGCACCCGCACATCGGTGGGTCGCTGCGAGGTGGTCTGCTTCAGCCCGGAGCACGCCGGCTCCTTCGGATCCCAGACGCCCTCGCGGGCGCGCACGATCATCGAGGCCTGGGCCGACCGCACCGCGGCGCTGTCCGCTCTGCCGGGCGTGGAGCAGGTGTTCGTCTTCGAGAACCGCGGCGCCGCCATCGGCGTCACCCTGCCGCACCCGCACGGCCAGATCTACTCCTACCCCTACGTCACCCCGCGCACCACGAGGCTCCTCGAGTCCATCGATCAGCTCGGCGACGACCTGTTCGACCGGATCCTCGAGTTCGAGCAGGCGGGCCCGCGCGTGGTGCTGCGGGGAGAGCACTGGACGGCGTTCGTGCCGTTCGCCGCACGATGGCCCATCGAGATCCACCTGGTCCCGCACCGCCACGTCGCGGACTTCGCGGAGACCGACGAGGCGCAGCGGGCCGAGCTCTCCCACCTCTACCTGCGGCTGCTGCGCGGAGTCGACGCCATCTACGAGGACCCGACGCCGTACATCGCCGCGTGGCATGCCGCACCGGTGAACCGCGCGCGCGGCGGCGCACGCCTGCACCTGCAGTTGACCAGCCCGCGACGCGGTGCCGACAAGCTCAAGTTCCTCGCCGGAAGCGAAGCCGCCATGGGCGCGTGGATCGGCGATGTGGCACCGGAGGCCGCCGCGGAGCGCATCCGTGCCGCGATCGCCTCCGTCACGCTCTGACCGGAATCCACCCACCGGGCATCCCGCACCCCCACCGGCCGTCCGCACGGCCACCCCGACACCGCATCCACCGGCGACGACGCCGCTCAGAAGTAAGAGAGACCCCGTGAGCGAGACCACTGCCCGCGACCTGTTCCGCACCGCGTATGCCGCCGAGCCCACCGCCGTGTACTCGGCCCCGGGCCGCGCCAACCTGATCGGCGAGCACACCGACTACAACGACGGCTTCGTGCTGCCGTTCGCGATCCCCGCACGCACGTTCGCCGCCGTGGCACGGCGTGACGATGACCGCATCCGCGTGATCTCCTCCTTCTCCCCGGAGCCGGTCGAGATCGCCCTCGCCGATCTCGACGCCCTGTTCCCGACCGACGGTGAGCCCGCGGTTCCCACCTGGGCCGCCTACCCCCTCGGCGTCGCCTGGGCACTGCGCGCCGCATTCCCAGACGCGTCGACCACCGGGCTGGACTTCGCCTTCGACTCGGATGTTCCGGTCGGGGCGGGCCTGTCGTCGTCCGCAGCCCTGGAGGGTGCCACGGCCACCGCGATGAACGAGATCTGGGGCCTCGGCGCGGACGCCACCGTGCTCGCGGTCGCCGGGCGCAAGGCCGAGAACGAGGCCGTCGGGGCACCCACCGGCATCATGGACCAGATGTCGGTGATGCACGGGAGCGCCGATGCCGCCACGTTCCTGGACTGCCGCACCCTGGAGGTCCAGTCGGTGCCGGTGGGCTTCCAGGCGGCGGGGCTCGAGATCCTCGTGATCGACACCCGCACCTCGCACGAGCACGCCACCGGCGGCTACCGCGCGCGACGTGAGTCCTGCGAACTCGGCGCTCGCGAGATGGGAGTTCCCGCCCTGCGCGACCTCGCCGTCTCCGACCTCGTTCTCGCGGAGGAGAAGCTCGACGACGTGACCTTCCGTCGCGTGCGCCACATCGTGACGGAGAATCAGCGCGTGCTGGACACCGTTCGCACCGTTCGCGAGCAGGGTCCCGGGGCGATCGGCGAGCTGCTGGTGGCTTCCCACGTGTCCATGCGCGACGACTTCGAGATCTCGACGCCCGAGCTGGATCTCGCCGTCGACGCGAGCCTCGCGGCGGGCGCGATCGGTGCCCGCATGACCGGCGGCGGTTTCGGCGGTGCCGCGATCGCCCTGGTTCGTATCGAGGATGCCCCCGCCGTCGAGTCCGCGGTACGCGCGGCTTTCGCGGCAGCCGGGTTCACGGAGCCGTCGGTCTTCCCGATCGTCCCGTCCGAGGGTCCCCGCCGCGATGCGTAGTCACGCGCATCACCCGCGCAGTCACGCGCATCACCCGAGCAGTCGCACGCATCACCCGAGCAGTCGCACGGTATCGCGAGGCTCTCCGACCCACTCGACCGCGCCTCAGCGCCCTGGGCCGTCTCGCCTCAACGCTCATCCGGATCACGAGCAGAAGAGTTTCCGCGTCGGAAGATCATTTCCAGCGCGCACCACGTGATCCTCACATCCGAGATCAGCGCTGCGTCAATCCGAGCTCAGCCCTGGGTCGGCGCGAACGGGTCTGCCCGAGTCGCAGCACCGAGCGGATGACGCCGCTCGGAAAGCGGACGCGGGCCGGCGGCGCGAACGTCGGGAACCCGGATCCCCAGAGCTTCGGCCGGAGATCCTTCTCGCACGCGCAGGTCGCGGGCGGCGACATCCACGAACAGCGGATCCGCTGTCAGCGAGTGCCGATCATGTCCGAGGCGCTCCCACTCGGAGTCCAGGTGTTCGATGATCTCGAAACCGACAGAGCCATCCGGCTGCGTCTCACGTTCGGCGTTCGCCGCTCGCGTCGCATCGGGAACCGGCGCGGCATCCCAGAACAGGTTGAGGTCGCTGTCGATGCGGAAGTGTCGAATGTCGCGGTGATCGGGGTAGCCGACGAATGCCGGCATCCCCGCCCCCACCACGATGTTGCGATGGAAGGTGAACGACACGTGCTGCTCGGGGCGCGTGATCGACACCTGCCCATTGCGCCCGAAGGCCCACACGTTGTCGCGGATGATGACCTCGCGACCGTAGTGCTGGTGATAGGCCTGACTCGACACGTCGTGCACCACGTTCTGCTCGATCACCACGTGGGATGAGCCCTCATCGAGGTAGATGCCCCAGCCGCCGTAGTTGGCGCAGTCGATGTCGTGGATGTGGTTGCCGCGCACGACCGTGCCGGGCGCGATGCCCAGCAGGTAGACGCCACCCATGTCGTTCAGCAGACCACCGCCGAGATGGTGGATGTGATTTCCCTCGATGCGGTTGCCCTCCGACGGGCTGTGCAGGTAGTCCCACATCCAGCCGACGGAGATCCCGGAGTAGCGGAAATCACGGATCTCGTTGTGCGCGATCACGTTGTGCGAGCCGTGTTGGAACAGCACCGCCACGGCGTTCGGATAGACCTGGCCACCACGCTCGATCACGCAGTCCGACACCTCGTTGGCCTGGTTGTATTCCGGTCCGAGGGCGTCGATCCCGCCACCGCTGCGCACAGCGCCGGCGCCCAGATCGCGGAACTCGACGCCGCTGATGAGAGCACCGCGGGTGCCGGCGCCGAGACTGACCCCGTAGCCGCCGACCCGCTCCACGGCACCACCCAGCAGAGCGCAGGAGCGCGCGTGCTCGAAACGGATCGCTGCCGGGACCGTGCTGGCCGCCTGCACGTCGGAGGCGTAGCGCCCATCAGCGGGAAGCTGCGGATCCTCTCGCACACCGAACGGTGCGGCTGCCGCCGGCACTTCGGCGAAGTCGGCCTCCACGAACCGCACGCCCTCGAACCGCACCTCGCGCACGGGTCGATCCGCCGTTCCCGCCAGGACGACGAAGGCATCGACGACGGGCAGACGCACGTCCAGGTCAGCGATATCCGTGCCCGGCTCCGGCAGGTAGAGCACCTGAGCGCTGTCGGCGCCGACGAGTTCGCCGGTCGGGTCGAGGTACCACTCCCCCGTGACCTCACCGAAGCTCTCGGCCACGTTGTCCAGGTAGTAGCGCGCGAACAGCGCCGCCGCGTCATCGCGGAGCGCGAAGATGCTGCGCAGCGAGCTGGTGATGGTGTGGGCATCGCGATCGATGGTCTCGATCGGCATCCGCTCCTGCACCCAGTAGTGCGGGACCACGATCTCGACGGCGTGCGGCTGCGCGAGGTCGGGAATGTCGCCCTCGGAGAAGCGGAACGACGCGGCACCGTCGAACAGAGTGCCGACGAAACTGCCCGCCGGATCCAATCCGTCCTGCTCCGCCACGCGCAGGAAACCGGTGCGCGGATGGCGGGGGCGGGCCGCTGCGACACCATCGACGTAGAGCCGCCGCCCGACGGCGCGCGGAGCGGGAGCGGCGAAGGCGTCCACGCCGTTCACCGTCACCGGACGCCAGCCGGTGATCCGCGCGGCGCCGCGCAGCACGGGTGGGTCGGCGGGGTCGGCGGCGACCACCGAGGTGAACGAGTCCGCGGCGGTGAAGACCACGGGGGCGGTGTGCTCGTAGTCGCCTCCCGACATCCAGATCACGGCACGCTGGCCCGGCTCTCGACGACGCCGCACGAGCTCCAGCGCGTGCGCGAGGCTACTGGTCGGGTAGCCGCGCGACCCGTCGGCGTAGGGCGAGCCGTCGGACGCCACATGCACTTCGATCCGGTCGGTGCTCACTCCTGCTCCTTCACAGTTCCGGCGGTGCGCGATGCTCCACGCGAGGGGACCAGCTCAGCCCTTGGTGGCGCCGGCGGTCACACCGGCGGAGATCTGACGCTGGAAGATGAGGTAGACGACGATGATCGGCAGCACCGCAAGCAGCACGCCCGCGATGTAGGTGGGGACATTGTCAGGGTACTGACCGCGCAGCGCGCTCACGCCCACCATCACCGTGCGGTTCTGGGGCGACTGCATGATCAGCAGCGCGATGAGGATGTCGTTCCACACGAACAGGGCGTTGAGGATGCCCATCGAGATGAGTGCGGGCTTGCCCACCGGGATCATGATGCGCCACCACACCCCGAACAGACCGTTGCCGTCCACGCGCGCCGCCTCGGTCAGCTCCTTCGGGATCCCCGAGTAGTAGGAGGTCATGAAGAAGACGGTGAAGGGCAGGAACTGGGCGACATAGGCGACGATCAGTCCGGGGAAGGTGTTGATCAGTCCCATGTCGCTCAGCACCTTGATGGTGGGGACCATGATCACCTGGAACGGGATCATCATCATCGCGAGGATCACCAGGAAGGACAGGCGACTGCCTCGGAAGGTGAGGTGGCTGAGGGCAAAGCCGCACATCGAGGCCAGCACGAGCAGCAGCGCGACGGAGAACACCGTGACGATGATCGTGTTGAGGAAGTAGCGCCCCATGTCCGCGTTCACCCACGCGTCGATGTAGTTCTGAATGTTGAACGTCTGGGTGAAGCCCAGGCGGTCCAGCACGTAGTCCTTGCGCGTCTTCAACGAGATGTTCAGCCCGTAGAGCATCGGGTAGATGGTCGCGATGGCCAGCAGCATCATCGGCACGGCGATGATCCACCGCGCGGCGCGTTCCCTGCGCATCAGACCTCCTTGGTGGCGCGGCGGAGCACGCGGATCTGGATGAGACCGATCACCAGCACGATGAGCAGCAGGAACACCGATGCCGCCGAGGCCAGAGCCGGACGGGCTTCGCCGTTCAGCTTCCAGATCAGGAACTCCGGCAGATAGCTGGCGGCCCCGGGGCCGCCGGCCGTCATCGTGTAGAGCAGACCGAACAGACCGGTGAGCATGCCGATCGTGGTGGTGACGAACACGAACTGGATGGTCTGGCTGAGGCTCGGGATGATCACGTGCACGATCTGCTGACGGAGGTTCGCCCCATCGATCTTCGCGGCGTCCAGCAGTTCGGCATCGAGGGTCGCGAAGCCGGCGAGGAAGATCGTGAAAGCCATGCCGAACGTCGCCCAGATGTGCACCACGAGCACGGACGGCAGGGCGGTACCGGGGAGTCCGAGCCAGTCGACACCAGGAAGACCGACCGCGCCGATGGCTGCGTTCAGCGGTCCGTTGGCAGCCAGCAGGATGTTGAAGATGGCGCCGATGATGATCGGCGAGAGCACCACGGGCAGGAAGTACACGCTGCGGTAGAAGCGATGGCCCGGGATGCGCAGGAAGACGAAGGTGGCGAGGATCCCGGCCACGAACACCTGGATCGGCACGAACAGGAGAACCACCAGGACATTGCGCGCGGCCGCTTGGAATCGCTGGTCGCCGAGGAGCGTCAGGTAGTTGTCGAAGCCGATGAACTGCCCGTTGAGCTCCTTGTCTCCCGTGAACGAGTAGTTCACACCGAGCAGCAGCGGGTACAGGCGGAAGACCACGAGGATGAGGATGACCGGCAGCACCATGAGGTACGGCGCGATGCGCTCGCTCGTCCACGGCTTCTTGCGAAGCGGAAGGCCGGTGTCAACCCGGCCGCGGCCCGGAGCCCTGTTCTTGAGAACAACGCTCCGGGTCGAGGTGGTGTCGGTGGTCACCGCGATCAGCCCTCCGAGGCCGCCAGCTGCGCGGCGGCGTCGGCAACGGTGACCTCGCCGCCGAGCAGCTGCTGGCCCAGTCTGTGCAGCAGATCCAGCGTCTCGCCCTCGAGCGCGGTGTGCAGCAGCGGCTTGCTCCCGCCGAGCTCGGCCACGATGTCGTTGGCAGACGCGATGTCGGTGTCGAGCTTGATGGTGGTGTCCGAGGTGATCTGTCCGCCGGCCAGCGAGTACGCCGCCAGCGCGTCGTGGTCGACCGTGGCGCGGATCCAGTCGCTGCCGAGTTCCTTCTTGTCGGCCTTCAACACGGCGTAGCCGATGCCGCCTTCTGCGGGCAGCCCGAGGGTCGTACCGCTGTTCACCGTCACAGGCATCATGAAGCCGAGGTCAGCACCCAGGAACTCGTCGAACTGCTTCCAGTGCGCTGTTCCGCTCATCAGCCCGATGACCATGGCCGACTTCCCGGCCGAGAACAGGTCGAAGGAGTCGTTGAACATGGCGGTGGAGTTGGCGCCGTCGTTGTACCACCCGGCCTTCGACGAATCGGCCCACATCTGCAGCACCTGGGTGGCGTGCTCGCTGGTCCAGTCGCGCGTGCCGCTGATCCAGTCGTCATACTCGTCGGGTGTGAACACTCCGGAGCCGAACCCGGAGAGGAAGAACTCGATGCCGAGGCCCTCCTTGTTGCCCAGCGCGAAGCATGAGGCGTCGGTCTTGTCGACGATGGCGGTGCAGGCTGCGGTCAGTTCATCCCAGGTCTTCGGCGGGTTGTCTGCGTCCAGGCCGGCGCTGGTGAACAGCGCCTTGTTGTAGTAGATCGGGAACCCCTGCAGGAACATCGGCGCCGAATAGGTCTCACCGTCGGCCTCGAAGGCGGGCCAGCCGGCCAGCGTGTCCTGGAGGTCGGCGAGCTCGTCGGTGACGGGAACGAGCGAGGAGACCCGGCTCTTCAGCTGCGTCCCACCGTTGAACAGGGCGACATCTGGGCCGGTGCCCGCCTCCATCGCGCTGCCGAGCAGCGTGTAGTACTGGTCGAACGGCTGGTTGACGATCTCGACCTCGACGTCGGGGTGCGCCTTCGCGAAGGCGGCCTTGACGTCGGCGGTGTAGGCGGCCGCGGCCTCGTCCGCATCGCCCCAGTTCCAGACGACGAGCTTGTCTCCGGCGCCGCCGCCCGTCGCTGCGGTGGAGCCGGACGGCGAAGCGCCGCCGCAGCCCGTGAGCACGAGTGCGGCCGCGCCGACCAGGGCGGAGATGGCGATTGTTCGCTTCATTGCGATCCTCTCAACGGTGATGGGATGTGTTGCAGACCTGGTGCGGAGGCCTCGCCGATGAAACATACTACGTCTTACGACATATCTCAACAAACATCACATGACTGATGTCGAGACGCCCTCGATGCGGGGCGCGCCGAGGGAACCCCCGCCGGAGGGAAGCCGAGTCAGGCGTAACGCTCGGAGGGAAGCAGAGTCAGGCGTGGCGCTCAGAGGGAAGCCGAGTCAGGCGTGGCGCTCGGAGGGAAGCCGCCGCCGGGACCAGGAACCCAGGATGTGCTCGCTCATCGCGATTCGCGCTGCTTCAGGATCCCCGCCGGCGATAGCCTCGACGATGCGCTCATGCTCGGCGAGGGTGAGCTCAAACGCGCGAGCCGGGTCCACTCCGGTGAAACGATCACTGCCGACCGCGTGCCGGATGAGGACGCGTGCGATGTTCTCGGCGAGCACGTTGCCCGCGAGCTCCATCACGGAGATGTGGAACTGAACGTCAGCCTCACGAAATCCGGCGGAATCATCGACACGCTCGGCCATCCTTGCGAGACCGTCCGCGAGGCGTTGACGCGCCTCATCGTCCACCGCAGCCGCGGCAGCCGCCGCCATCGCCGCCTCGAGCGCGGCACGCACCACGCTGAGGTCATCCAGGACACCCAGCGTGGAGTCGTTGCCGATCATCGCCGAGAGCACCAGCGGGTCCAGCACGTTCCACGACGTGGTCGGGTTGACATTGGTCCCGCGCCCCTGCGCGACGGTCACCATCCCCTTCTCCTGCAGCCGCTTCATGGTCTCGCGAATGACCGTGCGACTGACGCCGAACTGCGCACTGATGACGCTCTCGGGCGGAAGGACGTCACCGGGAGCGAACTCTCCGGACACGATCGACTGCACCAGCTCCTTGAGCACCGTGACTCCGATCCGGTCGATCGGCGCGCGACCCCGCGCGGGCGCGGGAACAGCGACGGTGGCGGAGTCGTCGCGGTGCTCTGCGGGTGCTGTCATGCCAGCCACTCTATTGACCTCGGTCCGACGACGATCCTCGACACTCGCCAAAGAGCAGACATATGATGTATGGTGTTTCCGTTCCACGATCTCTCACACTCAAGGGCGACATGAAGATCACCGGCTATCGCACACTGCGCACCGTTCACGACTGGGGTCGCCCGGTCGGCGACGTCAACGGATTCATCGCATCCGGCGTGACCGATGTGCCCATCGTCATCCTGGAGACCGACGCGGGCGTGGAGGGCGTCGGCATGGGATCGCACGCCGATCTCGACCGCCTGTTCCCGGCACTCGAGGGGCAGGACCCTCGCGCCACGGCGACGCTCTACGACGCCATGCTGGCGCGTGTCTTCAAGTCCTCACACGGTGGCGCCACGTTCGGCGGCATCGGGGCGCTGGACACCGCACTGTGGGACATCAAGGCGAAGCTGGCCGGCGAGCCCCTGTGGCGCCTGCTCGGCGCCGCCGACCGCTTCGTGCCCGGGTACGCATCGGGGCTCGACGCCGCGTTGAGCGACGGTGACCTCGCCACCCTGTACGCCCGGTTCGCGGAGCGCGGATTCACAGCGGCCAAGCTGAAGGGCGGCCGCAACCTGACCGCGGACCTGCGGCGCTTCGACATCCTCTCGGACCTCTTCTCTGCCGCGGGCACCGCCCCCGCACTGATGCTCGACGCCAACGAGTCGTGGAACCTCAAGCAGGCGGTGCGCCACGTCAGAGCCCTCGAGGAGAGCATCGATCTGACCTGGGTGGAGGAGCCGCTGCGCCGATGGGACGCCACCGGGCATGCACGACTCAGTGCTGCCATCCGCGCCTCGGTGGCCACCGGTGAGAACCTCACCGGGCTGGAGCAGTATCGTCCGATCCTCGACGCCGGCGGTGCGGACATCGTCCAGGCCGGGGCCGTCTGGGGAATCACCCACTTCCTGCGCGTGGCCGTCACCGCACACGGCCGAGACCTGCCGGTGAGTCCGGTGGGACTGACCGCCAACCACGCGGTCACGGCCGCTGCCGCTGCCGTGCCGAATCACCTGTCCGCCGAGGTGCAGGACCTGGGCTCGCCGTTCGGTCTCACCCTGGACCAGGAGTTCCACGACGGCGGCGTCGTGCTGGGGGATCGCCCCGGCGTCGGCATCGAGGTCGACGAGGCGGCGATTCGTCACGCCCGCGCCGACGGCAACTGGCAGGAGCCCGCGGGACCGCACGTGCGGTCACCGCGCGCCGGGCTCCGTCTGGTCGACAACGGCTCCTGGGAGCAGTGATGCAGATCCGCCACGGCATCCATCGCATTGAGGCACCGCTGGGCGAGCGCTTCATCGCGATGTACCTGCTCACCGGTCCCGCTGGAGCGCTCTTGTTCGACACCGGCATCGCCGACTCCGTGCCGGGCACGCTCCTTCCCTACCTCGACCGGATCGGCTTCGATCCGGCGGGCATCCGCTGGGTCATCAGCTCGCACTGCGACTTCGACCACACCGGCGGCAACGCCGCACTGGCCGCCGTCGCGCCGCACGCGAAGTTCCTCGCGGGTCGTGCGGACGTGACGATGACCGAGGACGTGGAGGAGCTGATCACCGGCCGCTACGGCGAGTTCACCGACCGTGACGGCTTCAGCGATCCGCCCGAGACCACGGCGGAGGTGCGTGCCAGCACCGGGCTGGTACCCGTGGATCAGGCCCTGGACGGCGGCGAGGTCTTCGACCTCGGCGACCGCCGTATCGAGGTGATCGCCGCTCCGGGCCACTCACCCGGCCACCTCACGCTGTGGGACGAAGTCAATCGCACACTGCTCATCTCGGACGCCGTGCTCGGCGAGACCGTTCCGACGGCCGACGGACGCCCCGCGTTCCCGCCCACGTACCGCGACACCGTGGCCTACGTCGACACCATCGCCCGGCTCCGCGACCGTGACGCCGAGCTCCTTCTCACCGCGCACTACCCGGTGTACGAGGCAGCAGCAGTGAACGATTTCCTGACGGGGTCACTCGCCTACACCGAACGCGTCGATGCCGTGATCGAACGCCAGCTGAGTGATGCCGGCGAGCTCACCAGTCTGGAGCTCATCCATCGGTGCGCGAGCGACCTCGGCCCCTGGGCTGCCCCGGCGGCCGAGTATCTGATCTTCCCGATGACGGGAAATCTCGAACGACTCGTGGCCGCCGGCCGTGTCGTCGTGGGCGATCGGGACGGCTTGCGCACCTGGCGGTGGGTGCGATGAGCCGGGTGAAGCTGGGCGCAAGGTGGGTCACGGCCGCACGGAGGTGGGTGCGATGAGCCGGGTGAAGCTGGGCACAGTGTGGATCTCCGCTGCACCGAGGTTGGTCCCGACTACACAGAGGTGGACGCGATGAGCCGGGTCAAGCTCGGCGCGATCGGCGCTGGGTGGTGGGCCACAAGCAATCACTTCCCGCTGTTCGCGGCGCGTGATGATGTCGAGCTCGTCGGCGTCTGCGGACGCGGACCAGGGCTTGATGCCGTGCAGGACACGTTCGGGTTCGGCTTCGCGACCGAGGACGCCGATGAGCTCCTGGACGCAGACCTCGACGCCGTCGTGATCTCCACACCGCACGACCTGCATCACCCGCTTGCCGCGCAGGCGCTCGATCGCGGACTGCACGTGCTGTGCGAGAAGCCGATGACCCTCCGGGCCGCAGAGGCCTGGGATCTGGCGTCTCGTGTCGAGGATGCCGGCACGGTGTTCCTGGTGCCGTACGGCTGGAACTACAAGCCGTTCACCGTCGCCGCCAAGCGACTGCTCGACAGCGGCGCGATCGGTGAGATCCAGTTCGCCATGTGTCATATGGCCTCCCCCACGCGCGGGCTGTTCGGCACGGACCCCACCCATATGCTCGAGCGCTGGAAGTCCGACACCGCGCCGGACCCGAGCACGTGGTCCAGCCCCCAGCACGGCGGCGGCTACGCGCACGGACAGGTGACCCATTCCTCCGCCCTGTTGTTCTGGCTCGCGGGGCTTCGAGCCGCGTCCGTTTCCGGCCGGGTCAGCGCCGCCGGCTCCGCTGTCGACCTGTTCGATGCGGGAGTCATCCGCTTCACCAACGGCGCCCTCGGCTCGCTCTCCGGAGCGGCCACACTCGCCGACGGCGACAAGTACCAGGTCGACATCCGCCTCTTCGGAACCGAGGGCGTGCTGATGATCGACGTGGAACGCGAGCGCGTGGAACTCAGCCGATACGACGGCCGCCGCGAATCGGTGAGCATTGCGCCGGGCGAGGGTGAATACGAGTGCCTCGTCCCGCCGCATCGCTTCATCGACCTGATCACGGGTCGCAGCACCGAGAACAACTCCGATGTGACGGTGGCCGCGCGCTCGGTGGAGCTGATCGACGCGCTGCTGCGCTCCTCAGCGGCAGGCGGCGTGGATACGCGCATCGCGGCAGCGGAAGGCATCACCACGACGGAAAGCGTCACCGCGACAGAAAGCAGAGCATCATGACCGCGCCGGACCCCCTTCCGCCCCGCACCGCATCGCGCGGCGTGCTCGACGGCTATCGGGTGATCGACTGCTCTATCGCGATGGCCGGACCCTTCGCCGCACAGCGTCTCGGTGACCTGGGCGCCGATGTAGTCAAGGTGGAGCCCACCGCCGGCGAGTGGCAGCGCTTCGCCGCGGCCGGCGGCGCCCGCGGCAACGCCATCAACGTGTCGTTCCTCTCCCTCAACCGCAACAAGCGCTCCCTCGCCGTCAACCTCAAGACCGATGCCGGTCGTGAGGTCGTACGGGAGCTCATCGCGGGCGCCGATGTCTTCCTGCAGAACTATCGCCCGGGTGTCGCCGCCCGGTTGGGTCTGGACTACGAGAGCCTGGCCGCGATCAATCCGTCGCTGGTCTACGTGTCGATGTCGGGCTACGGCGAAGACGGTCCCTATCAGGACCGCCCCGGCCAGGACCTCCTGCTGCAAGCGATGAGCGGTGCCATGCTGTCCGCCGGTCGTGAGGGTGAGCCGCCGTCGCCGGCCGGTCAGTATCTCGCCGACGCGGTCACCGCCTCCACGGCGTTCGAGGCGGTGCTCGCCGCGCTCCTGCACCGCGAGCGCACCGGCGAAGGACAGCTGGTGACGGTGAACATGCTCGATGCGCTGACGACCCTGCAGATGCAGGAGCTCAGCGTCTACACCGTAGGCGGTATCCCCCAGCAGCGGGGCACGGAGCCCAACGCGCACGTGTACATCCGCGCACCCTACGGCGTGTTCGCCACCTCCGACGGCTACCTCGCGCTCGGGTTCGCTGACCTGCAGAAGCTGGGCGAGATCTTCGGCGAGGCCTCCTTCGCCGACATGGACCCCGAGGTGCACGGGTGGACGCATCGCGATGAGCTGTACGCCACGGTCGCACGCCACCTGCGGACGCGAGACACACAGCACTGGCTGGACACTCTGCTCCCCGCCGGGATGTGGGTGGGGCCGGTGTACGGCTACGAGGACCTGGTCGCCGACCCGCAGATCATCCACAACGGCACCTTCGTGGAGTACGACCACCCCACCGAGGGTCGGGTGAAGACGCCCGGATTCCCCTATCGCTTCGCGAAGACCCCGGCGCGTATCGATCGTGGCGCTCCCCTCATCGGTGAGCACTCCTCCGAGATCCTGGCCGAGCTGGGCATCGAGGCGGACCGGATCCGTGAGCTGCTCGATGCCGGCGTCATCGCCGAGACGAGCGCACCGTGACGGACTTCGTCGGTCTCACGTGGGATCACCCCCGCGGACGCCACGCGCTGGAGGCCGCGGCCGGAGACCTGGGCGACGGCGACACCCTGCGCTGGGAGGTGCAGTCGCTGGAGGGCTTCGAATCGGCACCGATCGCCGAGCTGGCCCGCGACTACGACCTTCTCGTGCTGGATCATCCGCACCTCGGCGATGCGCTCTCCGCCGGGAGCCTGCGCCGGCTGGACGAGCTGTTTCCCGACGAGCTGCGGCGGCGCTGGGAAGCGGACGCCGTGGGGCCGAGCATCGACTCCTACCGGTGGGGCGGGGGACTGTGGGCGCTGCCGCTGGACGCGGCGACCCAGGTCTCAGCGCGGCGCACGGCGCTGGTGCCCACCGCGCCGGCGACCTGGGAGGAGGCTCTCGATCTGGCCGATCGCGGTCTGGTCGCCACCTCGCTCGCCGGACCGCACGCCTTCCTCTCCTTCTGCTCGATCGCCGTGTCTGTGCGTACCGAGGCCGCACCCGCCGACGCGCTGTTCGACCGCCAGACCAGTGAGCGCGCTCTGGAGCTTCTCACCCGCCTGTCCGCTCACGCTCCGGCCGGCACCGACCGGCTGAACCCGATCGGCCTGCTCGATCGGATGCGCGATCACGGCGACATCGGCTTCATCCCGCTGATCTACGGGTACGTCACCTACAGCTCACCGGAGGTCTCATTCGGTCCCCCGCCCACCCATGACGGACGGATCGGCTCGACGATCGGCGGCACCGGGATCGCGGTCACATACCGCACCGCGCCGACACCCGCGCTGCTTCGCCATCTCGCCGGACTGCTCGAACCCGAGACCCAGCGCGGGTTCATCCCCCGCCATGACGGTCAGCCCAGCATGCGCGCGGCGTGGACCGATGCCGGCGTGGACGACGCCGCACACGGCTTCTATTCCGCGACCCTGTCGACCATCGAATCCTCCTGGGTGCGGCCACGCGTGCCCGGGTACATCCCCTTCCAGAGCCACGCCTCCGCGGTCGTGCGCTCCGTCGTTCGCGGCGACCGCACGCCGGGCGACGCGCTCGACGAGATCGAGGAGCGCTTCGCCGCCCTCCCCACCACAGAGGAGATTCCTGCATGAGTGACCTCATCCACGTCGAGACCGCCGGTCACGTTGCCACGATTCGGCTGAACCGACCCGAGAAGCTCAACGCCGTCACTCAGGGCATGAGTGACGAGCTGGAGGCGATCGTGCGTCATCTCAACGCCGATCCGACGGTGCGGTGCGTGGTCTACACCGGAACCGGGCGCGCCTTCAGCGCGGGCAGCGACATCGCCACCCTCGACCGCTACGCCACCGCGTGGGAGTTCCGCAATCGGCGCGACTACTGCGATGCGCTGCGCGAGCTTCGCAAGCCGGTGATCGCGGCCGTCAACGGCTTCGCCTTCGGTGGCGGTCTGGAGGCGGCTCTCACCTGCGACATCCGCATCGCCGCAGAGACGGCGAGCTTCGCCGCCCCGGAGATCAAGCTCGGGTGGGTCGGCGGCGGCGGGATGTCGGTCCTGCTGGCCGAGTCCATCGGCGCGAGCAACGCCTCGCTGATGCTGCTGACCGGCGACCCGATCGATGCTCAGCGCGCGCTGGCCTGGGGACTGGTCAGCGAGCTGGTCCCCGCGGAAGAACTGCTGCCGCGGGCGCAGGAACTCGCCGCCCGCATCGCCGAGCGTCCTCCCATCGCCGCGGAGTCGGCGAAGGCCAACCTGCATGCGGCGTGGAACCTGCCGCGTGAGCAGGCCATCGCCTACGAGCGCGAGATGCAGGCCATCGCCTTTGCCACCGCCGACGCGGCCGAGGGGCGCGCGGCCTTCGCCGAGAAGCGTCCGGCCGTCTTCCACGGTCGGTGAACGCGATGAAACCCGCGAACGCGAACCTCGTCAACCTGTACCGCTGGAGAGCGTGATGATGAACGACCAGATTCTTCCCGAAGACGCCGACAACGCGCTGCTCATCGGCCGCGCGCAACTCCCCGAGGGGCCGGCCGTGATCGTCGTGCGCGGGGAGTCGGTGCATGACATCACCGCATCCTTTCCCACCGTGCGCGACCTCACCGAGTCTGAGGATCCCGTCGCCGCCGTCCGCGCTGCCACGGGATCGGTCATCGACACCATCGCGGAGATCTGGGCGAACACGGCGCCCGACACCCGCGATCCGCGACGTCCGTGGCTGCTCTCCCCGATCGACCTGCACGTCGTGAAGGCATCCGGGGTCACGTTCCCCGTCTCGATGCTGGAGCGCATCATCGAGGAGCGGGCACGGGGCGAGGCGGATGCCGCCGACACCATCCGTGACGTGATCACCGACGCGCTCGACGGCGATCTGCAGGGACTCGTTCCCGGCTCCGCCGAGGCGGCGCGACTGAAAGACGCCCTGATCGAGGCGGGGCTGTGGAGCCAGTACCTCGAGGTGGGCATCGGTCCCGACGCCGAGATCTTCTCCAAGGCGCCGGTTCTGGCCACTGTCGGCGGCGGATCGGACGTGGGGGTCTTGGCGGAATCGCGCTGGAACAACCCGGAGCCCGAGATCGTTCTCGTCGTCTCCTCCGCCGGTGTGATCGTGGGCGCCACGCTCGGCAACGACGTGAACCTGCGCGACATCGAGGGGCGTTCGGCCCTGCTGCTCGGCCGGGCGAAGGACAACAACGCCTCCGCGTCGGTCGGGCCCTTCATCCGCCTGTTCGACGACGGCTTCGATCTGGACCACGTGCGAGCCGAGTCCGTGTCGCTGTCCATCCACGGCGAGGACGGCTACGTGCTGGACGCGGTCTCGCACATGTCCCGCATCAGCCGCGACCCCGCCGATCTCGTCCGACAGGCAGCAGGAGCACACCATTCCTACCCGGACGGATTCGTGCTTTATCTGGGCACGATGTTCGCCCCCACCGACGATCGCGGAGAGGCCGGTCGCGGATTCACCCACCACCTCGGAGACGTCGTGCGTATCGCCTCGCCACGACTGGGCGCGCTCATCAACCGCGTGCAGCACAGCGAGAGCCTGCCACCGTGGAGTTTCGGCATCGGCGCGCTGATGGCGAACCTGGCTTCCCGCGGGCTTCTCGCCGAGAGCGGGCTTCTCGCCGATGAGCGTCTGGGAAAGGCAACCGCATGACCGCGTCGATGTTCACCACAGATCCACACACGGGCGATCGGCGTGACACCGGAATCATCCCCACCGATGCAGCGGGAGTGATCGCTGCGACCACCACCGCCGCCGCAGCGTTCGCGGTGACGCGCGCGTCGTCACGAACCTGGCGCGCCGGGCTGCTTCGCGCACTCGCCGACGGCCTGGAGCGCCATCGGGCCGCTCTCATCGAAGCCGCAGTCGCCGAAACCGGACTCACGGCAGCACGGCTGGACGGCGAGGTGTCACGCAGCGCGTTCCAGTTCCGCCTCTTCGCGGATGCGGTCCAGGAGGGCGGCTACATCGAGGCGATCATCGACCACGCCGGTACCACGGAGCTGGGTCCGGCCCCGGATGTGCGTCGCATGCTGGTGCCGATCGGCCCGGTGGCGGTCTTCGGTGCCAGCAACTTCCCCTTCGCCTTCTCCGTGGTCGGTGGCGACACCGCTTCTGCGCTGGCCGGCGGCAACCCCGTCGTGGTGAAGGCGCACAGCTCGCACCTCGTCACGTCGCAGCGATCGTTCGTCGCGCTCGCCGAAGCGGCCGAGCGGTATGGCGCGCCCACGGGACTCATCGGGATCGTGTACGGCCAGCAGGCGGGAGCGCTTCTCGTGGCCGACCCGCGGATCACAGCGGTCGGCTTCACCGGGTCGCTGGCCACCGGTCAGATCCTGCAGGAGATCATCGCGGCACGTGAGGCGCCGATCCCCTTCTTCGGTGAGCTGTCCAGCGTCAATCCGCTCGTCATAACGACGGGCGCCCTCCGCGAGCGCACCGCGACGATCGCGGCGGGGCTGTTCGCCTCGGTGACCGGATCCGCCGGGCAGCTGTGCACGAAGCCGGGCATCGCGCTGGTGCCTGCGGGAGCGGCCGGCGACGTGCTCGTGGCCGCGGTGGTGGCGCTCGCCGAGGCCTCAACGCCGCAGACGCTGCTCAATGAACGCATCCACGAGGCTTTCGGCGACATCCGCTCCCGACTGGTGCACGACGGCCGGGCGCGCCCGCTCATCGCCTCCCGGTCGGGAGAGAACGGCTTCTCCCGCTCGGCCGAGGTGCTCGAGATCGATGCGGCCGCGTTCTCCTCGGCGGCCGCCGAGGAGGCGTTCGGACCGCTCGTGCTGATCGTCCGGTACGAGTCGGTGTCGGATGTGCGCGCCGTGCTCACGGCGATCCCGCACTCCCTGACGGCCACGATCCACTCCGCGCCCGCCGAGGACGTGCAGCGCCGAGACCTCACCGACGCTGCACGCGACGTCGCCGGTCGCATCGTCTACGACGGGTTCCCCACCGGTGTCCGGGTGTCGTGGGCCATGCACCATGGCGGCCCGTGGCCCGCGACGAACACCCAGCACACATCGGTGGGCGTCACCGCGATCCGTCGTTTCCTGCGCCCACTCGCCTGGCAGGACGCGCCCACAGACGTCCTCCCCGAGGAGCTGCGCGACGGCCCCGCCGCCCTCCCGCGCCGCGTCGACGGCATGCTGGTGCTGCCTCCAGGATCGTGAGCGGGCGCATTCCTGAGCGAGCGCATTCCTGAGCGAGCGCAACAGACGACGGGCCCGGAATTCACCGGGCCCGTTGTCTCTATCGAACGGTCACGCGTTCGCTGCAGCGATCAGCTGGTGCATCGCCTCGGGGGTCATCGGTGAGCCGGGGAACGCCACCATCCGAGCGAGGGGAAGCGACTGCATCATCGCGAGCATGCCCTCATCGAGCTCCGTCGGCGCATCAGAGCCGGCACCGAGAAAACCGGAGATGGCCTGCTGCACCATCGGCCCCACCACCGGGTGGGCCAGCACCTCACCGAGTGACGAATCCGGCGTGATCGGGATGGTCACCTCGTCGGCGGCGACGGTCACCGTCGCGGACCCGCGGAGGTCCCGGCTGGACTCGCCCACCGACACCGTGTACTCGCCACCCTCCACGACCCACCGGTCCACGCGCACGTCCCAGTACGCCAGGTCGGCACGCGGCACTCGCAGCTCGACGGTCGTCGTGGCGCCGGCCGCGATCGCCACCGATTGGAAGGCCTTCAGCTCACGCGGTGCCCGCTGCACCACGGAAGCGCCGATCGAGGCGTAGGCCTGCACTACCGTCCGTCCGTCGCGACCGCTGGTGTTGGTGACGTCGACGTGGATCGTGAGACCGTCGTCATCAGCGACGACCGATACGTCGCCATAGGCGAACGAGCTGTACGACAGACCGTGCCCGAACGGGTAGGCCACCTCCAGCTGCCGCGCGTCGTACCAGCGGTAGCCCACCAGGATGCCCTCGCCGTAGCGGACGTGCCCGAACTCGCCGGGGAAGTTCCCGAACGACGGGTTGTCCTCCAGCTTCAGCGGGATCGTCTCGGTGAGGCGACCGGAGGGGTTCACGGCGCCGAACAGCACCTGGGCCGCGGCGTGACCGCCACCCTGTCCGCCCAGCCAGGCTTCCACGATCGCGGGAACCTCGTCGCGGAAGGGCAGCGCCACGACGCCGCCGTTGGAGAGCACGACGACGACGTTGGGGTTCACGCCGCGCACGTCCGCCAGGAGTGCCAGCTGGTCCGCGGGCAGGTCGATGTCGGTGCGATCGTAGCCCTCCGATTCCGCAGCCGCGGGCAGACCGAGGAAGGCGACGACCACATCGGCATCTGCGGCGACGGCCACGGCCTCGGCACGCAGCGCTGCCGCATCGCCGGAGTCGTCCAGGGAGAACCCGGCGGCATAGGTCGCCTGCGGAGCGATCGCGCGGATCTCCTCCAGCGCGCGATCCAGTCGCGTCGGCTTGATGAGTGAGGAACCCGCTCCCTGATAGCGCGGCTGATCGGCGAAGGCGCCGACCACGGCGATGTGCTGCTTCGGGTTCAGCGGCAGAATGTCGTCCTCGTTGCGCAGCAGCACGATCGAGCGCGCTGCTGCCTCGCGGGCGAGGGCATGGTGCGCGTCGACGTCCAGCGCACCCTCGGGCTTCACCACGGTCTGGGATCGGCGGATGAGCTCCAGCATGCGCTCGGCAGCGAGGTCCAGCATGGACTCGTCGATGCGTCCCGACTCGATCGCCTCCACGATCTGCGCGTCGGTGCGTCCGCCGGCAGCCGGCATCTCCAGGTCAAGGCCGGCCACCAGCGCCGCGACACGATCATTGACAGCACCCCAGTCGGAGACGACCAGACCCGTGAAGCCCCATTCGTCGCGCAGCACGCTGGTCAGCAGCCACGGATCCTCCGAGGCGTAGACGCCGTTGATGCGGTTGTACGAGCACATCACCGTCCACGGCTGCGCCTCGGTGACCACGCGCTGGAAGCCCCGGAGGTAGATCTCGCGCAGCGGCCGGGCATCGATGTCGCTCGACGCTCGCATCCGGTCGGTCTCCTGGTTGTTGGCGGCGAAGTGCTTGAGCGATGACCCGACGCCCTGCGACTGGATGCCGCGCACCAGGGCGGTGCCCATCACGCCGCCGATCAGCGGGTCTTCGGAGAAGTACTCGAAGTTGCGACCGCACAACGGCGATCGCTTGATGTTCACGCCGGGACCGAGGATCACGGCGACATCCTCGATGGCCGATTCCACGCCCAGCGCCACACCGACCCGCTCCGCCAGCTCCGGATCCCAGGACGAGCCGAGTCCCACGGCGGGCGGGAAGCACGTGGCCGGCACGCTGTCGCCGAGACCGAGGTGGTCCCCGCCGATGTTCTGCTTGCGCAGGCCGTGCGGGCCATCGGTGAGCATGAGAGCCGGGACGCCGGCGCGCTCCACCGCCTTCGTGGTCCAGAAGTCGGCACCGCTGGTCAGCGAGGCCTTCTCGACGGTGGTGAGGTCTGCGACCTCGGGAAGCTGTCCGGAATCGGTCATGGTGATCCTCTCGTCGATGAGCGTGCGGGCCGTGCCGAAAACTTTACGTTATTAGGTTTGTGATGGCAATGGCTCCCACACCTGGCAGACTCGGCACATGGCGAAACGGGGTTCGTACGCGAAAGGCATCGCGAAACGCGAGGAGATCCTGGAACGCGCACTCGAGGTGATCGCGCGCTCCGGCATGCGCGGTGCGTCGGTCAAGGAGATCGCGGACGCCGTCGGCCTGACCGCTCCCGGCCTGCTGCACTACTTCGAGAGCAAGGAAGAGCTGTTCACCGCGATCCTGCGCAAGCGCGACGAGGTGGACGGGCTCACTTTCACTCTCCCCGACCTCGACACCGCCGATGCCGCGGCCGTCTGGGAGCAGGCTACGCGGGCCTACATCGCCGTCATCCGCCATAACGCGTCGGTGCCGGGGCTCGTCGAGCTGTTCTCCCGACTCGCTGTGGATGCCGCGGATGCCGCGCATCCGGCACACGACTATTTCCTGGAGCGCAGTGAACAGCTCCACGAGCGATTCACGCGGATCGCCGCGTCCGCGCAGCGCGCCGGCATCATCACCGACGCGATCCCGGCCGAGTCCTTCGCCCGCATCCTCCACGCCGCCTCCGACGGGCTCCAGCTGCAGTGGCTCACCGACCCCACCATCGACATGGCGGGGGCCATCGCGGATGTGTTCGCGGCATTCGCGCCCGCGCGGCCGTGAGAATCAGCGGGGACGCGCTTTCGCCGGACTGTCACATCCGCGTCGGCCCGGTCAGCTGAGCTGCCCTTCAGCGCTCTGGATGATCTGTCGCATCAGCTCGACCGAGATCTCCTCGACCTGGGAATCGGTCCATTCGTGCACGGTGTAACGAACCCCGAGCTCGTCAAGCAGTGCCGCGGTGCGCTCCAGTCGCGGAATCACCTGGATGTGATCGTTGCCGAACAGCGGCGCGGAATAGACCGGCGTACCAGCCAGGATCGCATCGCGCAGTTCGACGCTCGACCGCCCGGTGATGCGATACAGCTGCTTCAGCGTGTCGGGCGTGACTCCGGACGGATCGACGATGGTGAGCGACAGGGCGTTCTCATGAGCCGGCATGGCCCTATCCCATCACGGGCGCCCGGGCGTTGTCCCGGCAGGTGCCGTGGGACAGCCATTCGTCACCACTGCGAGATCCATTTCCGCAGCGTGGCGGCTTCGAGCGCGAGCAGGTCGGGATCATCGTGCGGCACGAACTCCAGCAGGGCGTCGCGCGGTTCAGCCGCCGTGCGGAACAGCGGGCTCCACAGGCTCTCGCGTTGCGCCAATCGCAGGCGCTGCGTGGTCGGCCACCAGGAGAAGACATGCACGGCGGCGACCGCGTCGCGCAGCAGATCGTATTCGTGCAGCGCCACCTCATCGGGCGCTCCGACGGTCGGCTGCCAGTAGGTGCGCAGCCCGGGTACGTCGTCGAGGAGCCGGCGAACCGCGTCCGGAGTGTCTGCGATGGTGCCCGAGTGATACTCCAGCGCGAGCGTGATGCCGAGATCGCGGGCCGATGCGGAGGCCTCGGCGATCGCGTCGGTGATGGCGTGACGTTCGACTTCGGTCGCTTCGGCCGAGCCGATCCGGCCGGCCCAGATCCGCACGCGGTCCGCGCCCAGCGCCGCGGCCGAGTCCAGCACCGGCGTGATGTCCTCGTCCGCGCGCCAGTACGACCCGTAGGACGCGACAGTCAGGCCCGCATCCGCTGTTCGGCGGGCGGCGTCTTCCGCGCGGGCGGTGTCCCCCGTGGGAACGTGGATGTCGCCGCCCCATTCGATGCACTCCAGTCCAGCGCCGACGGCTGCCGCGATGACCTCATCCGCCGTGAGCTGGCGGAAGGTGACGGAGCAGAGTCCGATCCGGCGGCGGAGGATTGCCTGATCCACCTGGTGCACGACATCAGCTTCCCGCTCGCTGTTGGGTCGCTGGTTGCCGCTGGGCTGCGGCCCGCCGCTGGGCTGCTGGTTGCTGCTGGGCTGCGGGCCATGGGCCGCGTGATCCACGGCATCGTTCCCGCGCCGTTCATCCCTCTGCCGCCCGTGATCGGTGTGCCGCATCGCCTCTCCCGCTTCCCTGGCCATCCTGCCAGCCAAGCCGACCCGCACCCGCCCTGCAACCGGCCGACACCTCCGACACACGGCCCACCCCGACGTCGCGAACGCAGGAACATGCGCCCAACGCATGAGGAATATCGGGATCCCGTCATGGATTCGGCGCATGTTCCTGTGTTCGCAGCACCACGCCGCGCCACACTCCCCCGCAGGCACCAATGACAGTGCGAGTGCCAATGACAGTGCAAGCCCGCGCTCTGCGAGACAATCGATGAGTGCCTTCCCCTGACTCTCTCCGCGGCTCACTCACCTCGGAGGATGTGCGTCGCCACAATCTCGGGCTGGTCGCGCTCGCTCTGACATCCGGCCCCCTCTCGCGGAGCGAACTCGCGCTGGAGACCGGACTCACGCGCGGGGCGATCACGTCCCTGTCGGCGGAACTCATCGAGCACGAGATCATCCGCGAATCCGACCGCATCGCCCCCGAAGGTCGAGGTCGACCGAAGACGCTGTTGGAGCTGTCCGCCACCGATGTGGCGCTCATCATCGCCACCCTCGACGCGGATCGGGTGGAGGCGGTGGTCTCCACCCTCGACGGACAGCGCCTCGCCCGGTTCTCCGAGCGGCACGGACGCCCGATCGGCGATCCGGGTCCCGTCATCGACGCGCTCGCCCAGGTGATTTCGGAAGCTCTCAGCCACGCCGCGACCATCGGCCGTCCGCTGGCAGATCTGTCGGTCGTGGTGTGGGCTCCCGTCGGCGGCGCGCCGGCGGTGGTGCTCGCAGACACGGATCTCGGCTGGGAGCGCGTCGACGTCATCGGCCTGCTGCAGGAACGACTCCCCCGACTCAGCGCGGCACAGATCCCCCTCATCGCCGACACATCAGTCGCGGCCCTGGAGGAGCACGTCGATGCGGGTGCTCCGGATCATCTCGTCTACCTCAAGAGCGACTCGGGGATCGGGGGCGCGGTGTTCGCGGACGGCCGCGCGCTGACCGGTGCTGCGGGATGGGCGGGCATGCTCGGCCATCTGCCGGTGATTCCGGACGGCGCGCTCTGCGAGTGCGGGCAGCACGGATGTCTGGTCACGGTGGCCGGCCCGGACGCCCTTCTCTCCGCCACCGGCCTCGCCGAGTCGGCGCGGGACGAGGGACTCGACGCAGCGCTGGATCGCTTCGTGGCGGGCGTGCGTGAGGGCTCACCCCAGCACGTCAGCGCATGGACGCAGGCACTGCCACACATCGCGCGAACCCTCCAGATCGCCCTCCTCACGGTGGGCGCGGATCGCGTGGTGCTGGGCGGATACCTGGCGTCCTTCGTCGACGACATCGGCGCCGAACTCACCCGGATCGCGGTGACGGCCGGCGGGGCCGTCCCCCCACACGTCAGCGCAAGCCGACTCGGCCCCGACGCCGCGCTCCTCGGCGCGGAACGCGCGGCGCGACTGCGGATGATCGACACGCTCCTCGCCTGACTCCACCGGGGTTGAGCCTGGTCCGTCTGAGTGCCGCCACGTTCTCGATCCACCCGAGCAGAACCCTAAAACCGAATGTCGATTGCTTTTCGGCGCGTCATCGCCTAACTTATTTCACGGAGTGAACTTAACCGCCGATCGCTACGCTGATGAGCATCGGTGCCCTCGATCCGGAGATGACATGACCGAATCCCCCGTTGACGTCGAAGTCCAGACCGCCGCGGGTCGCGTGCGCGGCGCGTGGCGCGACCTCGCCGGATCGCCGGTACGCAGCGCGGCGTTCCTCGGCATCCCGTTCGCTCAGGCCCCGATCGGAGACTTGCGATTCGCCGCGCCCCAACCCGTCCTGCCGTGGCCGGGCGTGCGCGATGCGCTGGAGCAGGGTGCCACCGCGCAGCGCGGCGATCCCGGTGTCACGCTGATCCCGGAGCCGTCGGTGCCCGGTGAGAGCACCCTCAACGCCAACGTCTTCACCCCGGCACCGGGCGACACCACGGCGAAACTGCCCGTGTTGGTCTGGATCCACGGCGGCGGGTTCTTCGCGGGCTCGCCCGCCAGTGCGTGGTACGACGGCCGGGCCTTCAATCGTGACGGCGTCGTCACGGTCTCGATCGGCTACCGCCTCGGCTTCGATGGCTTCGGACACATCGAAGGCGCACCCTCCAATCGCGGGGTGCGCGACTGGTTGGCCGGCCTCGAATGGGTGCAGCAGAACATCGCGGCGTTCGGCGGCGATCCGTCGCGCGTGACCATCGCAGGCCAGTCCGCGGGAGGCGGTGCCGTACTGACGCTGCTCGGCATGCCCGCCGCGCAGCACCTCTTCCACGGCGTGTACGCGCTCTCCGGCGCTCTCGCCGACGTCTCGCCCGAGCGCGCCCGAGCCTTCAGCGCGAAGATGGCGCGCGAGCTGGGCGTTCCCGCAACGCGCGAAGGATTCGCCTCGGTTTCCGAAGACGCCGTGCTCACCGCCCAACGCAAGCTCAGCCAACTCGACCTCAGCTCGATGGGTGAGACGATCGGCGAGGGTCTGGGCCTCGGCCCCACGATCGACGACGACCTCATCGTTCGTCCCACGCCGCAGTCGTTGGCGCAGAGCGTCGGCGCCGACAAGCCACTGGTGCTGGGTGCCGCGGACGACGAGTTCTCGATGGCGGTTCAGGACCAGGCGAGCAAGCTGCGTTGGATCCCGCTCGCCCTGCTGCTGCGTCCGTTCAAGCTGACTTCCGCCGTTCGTCGCGGCTATCTCGCCGCCAACCGCGCCGTCGTCTCGCGCGGTCACGCCGCCGTGCTCGGTCGGCTGATCACCGACAAGATGTTTCGCACCGGCGTCGTGAAGACGGCCCGCGCGCGCGGCGATGCCCCCACGTGGGTGTATCGCGTCGCGTTCCGCTCGAGGAAGTTCGATGCCGCAGTGCACTGCATCGACGTGCCGTTCTTCTTCGACTGTCTCGACGGCCCCGCGGTCGACGCCCTGACGGGACCGAACCCGCCACAGGCCCTGGCCGACGCGATCCACGGCGCCGCCGTGACCTTCGTCAAGACCGGGAACCCGGGGTGGACCGCCTGGTCCACGACGCCGGAATCCGGCATCGTGTTCGGCGGCTCAGGCGCGACGGCGCAAGAGGAAGTCGGCGGGTTCGCCTCCGTCGAGCCGCTGCTGTAGGGATTGCTGTAGGGATCGAGCCGCTGCTGTACCGCGGGGATGAACCGTCAGCGCAAGGCGGGGATGACCTCGCTCGCGAACAGGTCCAGCCCGGAGCGGTCATAGGCGGCCTCCGGGAAGTAGTGGATCGCGTAGCCGAGGCCGTGCTCGGCTCGCTCTGTGAGCTTCGCCACGATCTGTGCCGGGGTGCCGAACGCGTCCGATGCGCGGTACTCCGCCTCGATACGCGCAGCGCGATCGTCCCCTACGTGCGGTCGCAGTCGCTCGATCACCCGCGACAGACGTTCGCCGGCCTCGGCCTCGGTGGCCGCGATGATCGTGTTGAAGTTGGACGATCGGGTGATCTCGGCGTCGTCACGGCCCAGCGCACGACAGTGCTCGGTGAGCACCGCGTTCTTGTGATCGAACTCTTCGAGCGTGCCCGTGAAGTTGGTATACGACGCCACCTGCGCCGCGAGCTTGAGCGTGACCTTCTCCCCGCCGCCGGCGATCCACAGCGGGATCCCGCCGTCTTGCAGCGGTTGCGGCTGAACGATGGCGCCATCCACCTGGTAGTAGCGGCCGTCCAGGGTGGCGGTGCCCGTGCGCCAGGCCCGGCTCATGATGTCGACGCCCTCGCGCAGCATGCGGAGGCGATCGGGGATGTCGGGAAAGCCGTATCCGTACGCCCGCCACTCGTGCTCGTACCAGCCGCCCCCGATCCCCATCTCCGCGCGCCCGCCCGACACGATATCGACGGTCGCGGCGACCTTCGCCAGGTAGGCCGGGTTGCGGTACCCCATGCAGGTGCACATCTGGCCGAGTCGGATGCGCGTGGTCGACGCCGCGAACGCCGCCATCAGCGTCCACGCCTCGTGGGTCGCTTCGCTGCTCGGCACCGGGGTGGTGTGGAAGTGGTCGTACACCCACAACGACTCCCATGGCCCGGTGTCGAGGTGGGCGGCGATGCCGTGCATCGTCGCCCACTGCTCGGCGGGGTCGATGCCCACCAGATCGAATCGCCAGCCCTGCGGAATGAACGCGCCGAATCTCATGCCGCCAGCCTAGATCCGTCTCCCCCAGGACCGCGAGACTTCCGTCTGTGGGTGACAATCGCGGCGTTGCACGGATTCTCGCCCACAGACGGAAGTCTCACGGGTCGTGAGGCGCGCTGGTGAGAGCCCGGGGCACGGGTGTGCGCAGGGGCGGGCGCGAGCCGGGCTCAGTCGGTGAGCTGCTCGTACTCGGAGTGGTCGGCGTCGTCGGGGGCGACGAAGCGGGCACGCGGGAGACGCGAGCGCATCACGACCGCGGCGGTGCGATTGTCATCCACGAGCACCGCGTGACGCCCCAGTTCGTCGGCCACCACGCCCGTGGTTCCGGAGCCCGCGAACATGTCCAGCACCATGTCGCCGGGGCGCGAGGACGCCTGCACGATGCGGCGCAGGATCCCCTCCGGCTTCTGCGTGGGGTAGCCGGTCTTCTCCTTGCCGGACGTCGGCACGATGGTGTGCCACCAGACGTCCGTGGGCAGCTTTCCGCGCGCCGCCTTCTCAGCTGTGACCAGGCCCGGAGCCATGTACGGCTCGCGATCCACGTCGTCGGAGTTGAACACGTACTTGTCGGGATTCTTCACGTACACGAGGATCGTCTCGTGCTTGGTGGGCCAGCGCTTGCGGGTCTTGCCGCCGTAGTCGTAGGCCCAGATGATCTCGTTCAGGAAGTTGTCACGCCCGAAGATGGCATCCAGCATCACCTTCGCGTAGTGCGCCTCGCGATAGTCAAGGTGCAGGTACAGCGTGCCGTCATCGGCGAGCAGCCTCCATGCCTCCCAGAGGCGCGGCTCCAGGAACTCCCAGTAGTCGTCGAAGCGATCGTCGAAGCTGTGCAGGGCACCGCGAATCCGCTCGTAGGCGCGGCCGTGGAAGCCACGACGGATCACCGCTTCGGTGATCTCGTCGCTCTCGGTGGCGCGCTCTCCCGGATCGAGCCCCAGGCTCTCGTCGGTCGCATCCTGCGGGATCGAGCGCGTGGTCTCGATGGCCTTCTCGCGCGTGCGGCCGGTGTTGAACGGCGGATCGAGGTAGACGAGCGTGAACGAAGCATCGGGGTACGGGCGCAGGACGTCGAGATTATCGCCCTCGAAGATGGTGACCGTCACGGGACGCGGTGCAGCCACGCGTCGGTGGCGAACTTGGTCTCGACGAGACGCTCGGCATCGGCGTATTCGTCGGGAGCGATCGTGCCGTCGACGGCACCCGTGAGCTGACGGAACGTGCCGATGAATGCTTGGATCACGTCATCGCGCGACAGGCCGGTCTGCGAGCGCAGCGGGTCGACGCGCTTCGCCGCAGACGTCGTTCCCTTGTCGGACAGCTTCTCCCGACCGATGCGCAGCACCTCGGTCATCATCTGACCGTCGATGTCGTAGCTCATCGTGGCGTGATGCAGCACGCCGCCGTTGGCGAGGCGCTTCTGCGCGGCACCGCCGATCTTTCCGGTGGGGCTCGCGATGTCGTTGAGCGGCTGATACGTGGCGTCGATCCCCAGCGAGCGCAGCGCCTGCAGCACCCAGTCGTCGAGATAGGCATAGGAGTCGGCGAACGTCATGCCCGCCACCATCTCAGCGGGAACGTAGAGCGAGTAGGTGATGATCTGGCCCGCGGCCATCATCATGGCCCCACCGCCCGAGATGCGTCGCACCACCGAGAAGCCGTGACGCGCGGCCCCCTCCGGATCCACCTCGTTGCGATACGACTGGAAGGAGCCGATCACCACGGCCGACTGATCCCACTCCCAGATCCGCAGGGTGGGATTGCGGCGCCCCTCCCCGACGCGCGTGGTGAGGACCTCGTCGAGCGCGAGGTTCATGTTCGGGGAGACGGCGGGATCGCGGACGATCTCCCACTCGAAGTCCTTCCACCCGGGTGCCGTCACGAGGGCACGGCGCACGGCGGTGCCGACCGACTCCGGCGTGAGCCCCAGCAGCTGCGCACCCTCCGGGAGGGCGGCGCGCACGGCGGCGGCGATGGTGGCGACGTCGGCGGTCTCGGGCAGCCCCTCGATCGCGGCGTTGATGTCGTCCAGAGCCGAATCGGGCTCGAGGAAGAAGTCACCCGCCAGGTGGAAATCGTTGATCCGTCCGTCGTCGACCGCGAAGTCGACGACGACGAGCTTCCCCCCGGGAACCTTGTACTCGCCGTGCATCCTCCCAGCCTAGTTCGCGCGGGGGCGACGGGGCATCTCGTGCCGGAGATGCCGCGGACGTCAGGGTCGGGGACGGGCGGGGTCTGGGTCCGACCGTGCGAGGAGAACCGCGCTCAGTCGCGAGGGAAGCGAGCGCTCAACCGAGGTGTGGGCTGGTTCAGTCGCGAGGGAAGCGAGCCTCGAGCCAGGCGAGCAGATCAGCACGGACCTTCTCCTGATCGACCTCATTGAAGATCTCGTGACGGTCGCCGGGATAGACGTAGACCGTCACGTCGGTGAGTTTCGAACGTGTCCGGTAGTCGTCGGCGAGCTTGTGCACGCTGCGCGGCCCGCCGACGGGATCCTCGGAGCCGACCATCAGCAGCACCGGCAGGTCCTTCGCCATCACACCGGCGCGTCCGCGGATGCGCAGCGTGTCGGGGATGCCGAACAGCTTCGGCAGCGGCGTCTCGGTGGTGAGCGGATCGTTGCGGAATTCTTCCCACACCTCCGGGAGCGAGCACAGCCACTCCAGTCCGTGCGCATCGGGGCCGTCCCAACGCCTGTTGAGGGGCTGGGCGTTGAGGCCGGTGAAGGTGCGCTGCGCGCTGCCGGAGAGAATCACCGCGTCGTAGCGTTCGGCGTGCTGGGCGATCAGCTCCTGCGACATCAGCGAGCCCCAGGAGTGCCCGAGGAGCACGAGCGGCAGCGTCGGGTTCTCGGCGCGGATCAGCTCGGTGAACTGCGCCAGCGCCGCGATCGTGGCGCGGAGTCCGCCCGGGCCGAGACGCCCGAGCTTGCTGACGTCACCGCCCCACTGCCTCATGCCGGTGCGACCGTGGCCGCGATGGTCGTCGGCGTACACGATCCATCCCTCACCCTGCAGGGCTGCGATCAGGAGCGCGTAGCGACCGGCGTGCTCGCCGACGCCGTGCGCCAACTGCACCACCCCGCGCGCTTCGCCGATGGCGTCGTAGCGGTCATAGACGATCGCGATGCCGTGCGCGTCGGTGTATTCGGGCATGCCGCGAGTCTAGGGGGCACGGGCATCGTTGCCACAACATCCCCCGTGAGACTTCCGCGTGTGGGCGACAATCGGCGCAACGCGGCGATTCTCGCCCACAGAGGGAAGTCTCGCGGGTCATGGGGAAACGGGAGGGGAGGGGGATTTACTTAGCAGGAGTAATTAGCTATGCTAAGTAAATACATGACTGGCGTGAATGACAATCCCCTGACCAATCCCACCGACGGCGCATCGTTGCGCATGGCGACGTTCCGGCTCGCGCGGCGACTGCGCACGCATCGGGCGATCGATTCCATGTCGGATGCGCAGTTCGCCGTCCTGGGGGTGCTGCACAAGCACGGGCCGTCCACGCTCGGCCAGCTCGCCACTCACGAGCGGGTGTCGGCACCCTCCATGAATCGCACCGTCAACAGCCTGGAAGAGGCCGGCTACGTAGTGCGCTCCGCGGACACCGCCGACGGCCGGAAGGTGATCATCACCATCACCGATCCGGGCACCACGGTGGTCGAGGCCACCATCGCCAAGCGCGACAACTGGCTGAACCAGGCCCTGGACGAACTCGACGATGAGGAGCACGCCATCCTCGTCAGAGCCGCGGAGATCATGCGGAAGGTGGCCGACCGATGAGCAGTGGCGCGACCTTCCGCTCTCTGCGGGTCTTCAACTACCGCGTCTGGTTCATCGGCGCGCTGATCTCCAACGTCGGCGCCTGGATGCAGTCAACGGCACTGCAGTGGGTGGTGCTCACCCAGCTCACCGACAACGACGCGGGGGCGATGGGCATCACGATGGGCCTGCAGTTCGCCCCACCGCTGCTGCTCGTGAGCATCACGGGTCTCGTTGCCGACCGATTCGACCGGCGCAAGCTCCTCATGATCACGCAGTCCGTGATGCTGCTGCTCGGCGCCGTGATGGGCGTGCTGCTGCTGAACGATGTGATGACCCTCCCGATGATGTACGGCTTCGCGTTCTCGCTCGGTCTCGTGCAGGCCTTCGACAATCCCGCACGCCAGGCTTTCGTATCCGACATGGTCTCGCGCGAGAACGCCTCGAACGCGGTCGCTCTCAACGCCGCCTCCTTCAACATGGCCCGCATGCTCGGCCCCGCCGCTGCCGGAATCGTCGTGGTGGCGATCGGCACCGGCTGGGTGTTCTTCGCCAACTCCCTCACCTTCATCGCGATGCTCATCGCCCTCGCGATGATGCGCCCCGCCGAGCTGGCCCCGCGCGTCCGCCAGAAGGGGCCCGAGCGCCTGGCGGACGGCTTCCGCTACGTCATCCGCCGCCCCGACCTCCTGGTCACGTTCACGATGGTGTTCCTGCTGAGCGCGTTCGGCATGAACCTGCCGATCTTCACATCCACGATGGCGGTGGAGTTCGGCCGCGATGCCGACGGCTTCGGGATGCTGAGCTCGGTGGTGGCCATCGGCTCGCTCGCCGGGGCACTGCTCGCTGCCCGGCGGGACCGACCGCGCCTCAGCATCGCGATCGGCGGGCTGGCGATGTTCGCCGTCGCCTCGACGATCTCGGCCTTCATGCAGAGCTACTGGCTGTACGCCGTCCTGCTCGTGTTCGTCGGCTTCTCGACGGTGACCGTCATGACCACCGCCAACGGTCACGTGCAGACCACCACCGACCCGTCCCTGCGCGGACGCGTGATGGCCCTCTACCTCGCTGTGCTGATGGGCGGCACACCGATCGGCGCCCCGATCGTGGGCTGGGTCGCGCACGCCTACGGCCCGCGCTGGGCGATCATCCTGGGCGCCATCGCGGGCCTCCTCGCGTTCGCCGTGGGCGCGATCTGGGTGCTGCGCTCCGGTCGCATCCACCGCTCGTCGAGCAGACGCTTCGCTCTGACGCTAGATCGCACCGGGGTGATCCCGGTGATCCCCGAGGTGGAGCCGGAGGAGTTCAGCGACGAGGTCGCCTCCACCACCCCGATCCGCATCGTGCCGGAGGACAAGGACCGCCCGGGGCGCTGATTCGCGCCGCCACGGACCGGAGCCCCCGGCGGCGCGACGTCTCAGGCCACCCGCGTGATCCGCAGCGCGAGCGCCGGAGCCCCCGGCGGCGCGACGTCTCAGGCCACCCGCGTGATCCGCAGCGCAAGCGCCTCCCCGGCGGGCAGCTCCAGCGGAGCATCGTCGCGCGCGTAGGCGTCGTTGCGCTGCACCTCGGTCACCGTGAACACCCGCTCGGACGGCGAGACCGTCATGTTCCAGGTGTCGATGACGTCGACCCGGAAGCGATCACCCACCTCCAGCCGCTCACCGACATTGCCCTGCGGAAGACGGAACGTCCAGGCCCCGGGAGCATCCGGCAGGTACTGCAGGTACTGCCGCCGAGGGGCGCCCGCGACGTAGGCCGGATCGTCCCACTTGTCGATCGGATCGAGTCCCGCGATCTCCAGCTCATCGAGGATGCGGCGCAGGAACCCGGCGCGCGCGGCGCTCTGCCCCTGGAACTCGCCGCCCTCCACCATGTGCAGACCGCCGTCGGGCAGCACGAAGCTCTCGCCATGCGTCACATAGCAGCCGCTGACCGTGGTGATCCACATGCGTCGCACGAGCTCGCCGGCCGACAGGTCGCCCCAGCGGTCGCTGATGTCACCCTCGTACTTGATCTCATCGAGGACGATCGGCTTCTCGTACACGTCGCGATACAGCAGGGCGCGACCGAAGTCGATCGTCGCCGAGCCGTTCTGGATCGAGGCGTGCGTGACCCACGGCTGGTTGTTGTCGTAGAGGTCCATCCAGTTGTGGATCGAGCGCAGATGATCGTGCGGATCGATGGCGCGCAGGAGCTCCCCCATCCGCGTCCACCGCTCCCGCGGACGATCGGTGATGACGTCGAACTCGTTGCACAGCGACCACCAGACGTTCTCGAACGCGGAGAGCCGCGCCACGAGGTAACGCAGGTAGACGGCGTCCTCCTCCTCGCTCATCCGGTCCAGGCCGAAGAACCCCTGGTCGTATGCGTTGAAGATGAGCACATCCGCCTGGATTCCGGCATCGCCGAACGCGCGCACGAGTCGATCGAGCCGCTGGAAGAAGGCCGGGACCGGACGCGACGGATTCCACGATCCGTCCGCGCGCTTCTCGAACGGCATCACCTCGGGCGTGCGGCCGACCCGATCCCCCGCCTGCGGGAACACCATGAAGCGGAACTTGTTCATGCCCGCTTCCCGAGTGGCCCGCACGGTGGTGTCGATGCGCTCATCGCTCTGGTGCAGCAGGTTGTACGCCGTGGCACCCACCGGGCGAAACGGCGTGCCGTCCGCGTGCGCGAAGTGGAAGACCGACGCCACCCCCACCGGGCCACGACGCTCCCCCGCAGCGACATCGAGCGTGCCGGTGAGCGCGTTCAGCGCGGGATGCTCGCTGGTGGTCTCCCAGCTCCAGGTCCCCGCGACGGGAGCGGCGAAGCGCACACGGTACACGTCGTCGCCGTCCCAGAAGCCGGGGACCAGCACGGTCCGATCGCCGAGGCGAAGTGTCATGGTGATCGGCGTGCGGTCGGCGGGGATGGGCTCGCCCGGAGCGTGGAAGCTCCATTCGGTGCACTCGTGCACGGTGGTCATGCTGTCATCGTCCTTCGTCACGGGGGTGGGTTCTCAGTCGAGGGTGAGGATGCCGTTCACACGGCGCGGGATGCCGAGCGGATTCTCGTCGCGCAGCGCCGGTGGGAGCACGGCAGGCGGCGCGTCCTGGAACACGATCGGCCGCAGGAAACGACGCAGCGATGTGGCCCCGACGGAGGTGTGCAGCGACGTCGTCGCGGGCCAGGGACCGCCGTGGTGCTGCGACCAGGTCACCGCGACGCCGGTGGGCCACCCACCGAACAGCACGCGCCCGGCGCGCGTGGACAGCACTGACACCAGCTCACCGATCTCCTCGCCGGTGCCGGCATGCACGGTGGCGGTGAGGGATCCGGAGAGGCCGCCGAGCACCGTGTGCAGGTCCGCGGCATCCGCGTACTCGACGATGAGCGTTGCCGGTCCGAAGACTTCCTCGGCCAGCACGGGGTTCGCCGCGAACGCGGCGAGTGTCGTCACGGCGACGCCCGGCCCCGCGGCGCGGTCGCTGCCCCGCACCGCGGTGACGACGCGGACGTCGGCGACGGCGGCGAGGCGGTCCCAGCCGTCGCGATAAGCGGAAGCGATGCCGGGGGTGAGCATCTCCGCCTCGGCCGTTCCGGATGCCGCGGCAGCGACCTGCTCGGCGAAGCCGAGTCCGGCGGGGACGAAGATCAGCCCCGGATTGGTGCAGAACTGGCCGACACCCAGGGTGAACGATGCGGCCAGCCCCGCGGCGAGACCAGCGGCGTCCTGTGACAGCGCCGTAGCCGTGATCACGACCGGATTCACGCTGCCCAGTTCGCCGTAGAACGGGATGGGGTCGGGGCGACCGGCGGCCAGATCGAACAGCGCGCGTCCCCCGCCCACCGAGCCGGTGAAGGAGCCCGCCGCGATGCTCGGGTGCACGATCAGCTCGCGCCCCATCTCGCGACCGTGCACCAGCCCCACAACGCCCTCCGGAGCCCCCGCGGCGACCAGTGCGGCAGAGAGCACCTCGGCCGTCCGCTCCGACAGCAGCGGGTGTCCTGAGTGGGCCTTGACCACGACGGGGCACCCGGCCGCGAGCGCACTGGCGGTGTCGCCTCCGGCCACGGAGAACGCGAAGGGGAAGTTCGAGGCGGAGTAGTTCGCCACCACACCCACCGGGATCAGCATGCGCCGCAGCTCGGGTTGCGCGCGCTCGGGCACCGCGTGGTCGATGATCGCCTCACGCCACGACCCCTCGCGCACCACCTCCGCCAGCAGGCGCAGCTGACCGGTGGTGCGGGCGACCTCGCCCTGCAGCCGCGGGGTCGGGAGGCGGCTCTCCTCGTGCGCGATCGGCACCAGCTCGTCGCGCGCGTCGTCGAGGGCGTCTGCCGCGGCATCCAGCCAGCCCGCGCGATCGAGGTCGGCGGACTCCCGCAGCAGCGGGGCCGCCGCCGCAGCGCGCGCGATGATCGCGGCGGCTTCGTCAGGGGTGGTGGTGATGGTCATTGCTCTGCTCCGTTCGATGACAGCAGGGTTCGGATGCGGTGTGGTTCGAATGCAGGTGGTTCGGATGCAGGTGGTTCGGATGTCGGTGGTTCACGACGGCAGCGTGGTGTGAGACAGCGGCGGGATTCGCCAGTGAAATCCCAATCCGGGCCGATCATCCACCGTGACACGTTCCGCATCGCGACGCACGGGCCCCGGCCCGACGAGAGCTCCGAGGTCGCCGAGCCAGGCGTCCTCGACGTCCTCGATCCACACCTCGGTGTCCAGGGTCATCGCCACCTGGGTCGACAGGTCCGGCAGCAGGTGCGGAGCGAGGGTCACCCCGGCGGCAGCGCATTCGGCCGCGATCTCCCGGAACGGTGTGATGCCCCCGACACGCACCACGTTGGGTTGGAGCACATCCACACCCGCGTCGATCGCCTCGCGGAAGCGGTGCACGGTGTGCAGGTTCTCCCCCATCGCGATCGGCAGATCGGTGCGCCGGCGAAGCTCGCGATATCCCGCGATGTCGTCCGCGCGCAGCGGCTCCTCGACCCACGCGGGATCGAGCTCGCCGAGCACGTCCAGAGCGCGTTCAGCACGATCGAGGCTCCACCGCTGGTTGGCGTCGATCATGAGTCGGCGATCCGCGCCGAGCTCATCGCGGATCAGCCGCATGCGGCGCAGATCCTCCGTCGTGTCGGCATGTCCGACCTTCGCCTTCGCTGTCGGGTAGCCGGCGTCGGCCCAGCGCCGCGCCTGTGCCCGAAGCTCGTCATCCGTGTAGTGCAGATTCACGCCCGAACCGTACAGCGGCAGCGACTCGTGCCGGCGGCCGATCAATCCGGCAACGCCGGTGCCCTGACGACGCGCGGCGAGATCCCACAGGGCGAGGTCCAGCCCCGCCATCGCGATGGTGGTCACTCCACCGCCTCCTGCCTCATGCAGGTGCACCCAGAGCTCGGGCCACAGTTCCTGAGGATCGGTGCCGCGACCGAGCGCGAACGAGCGGATGTCATCGCGCAGCAGCGCCGCGACCGCGGAGACGCCGATGGTGGGCGTCCAGGAGAAGCCCGTACCGGTGGCACCGTCCGTATCGACGACCTCCACCAGCACCAGGTGCATGTCCGGCGCCGTGGGCACCCACGGACGCGGCATCCGGTACGACACCGGGCGCACGCGGATGTCGGCGATGCTGCTCACGCTATGCCCACGAGATCGTGTCCCGCCGCCAGGATGCGCTCCAGCTCGGCCAGGTGCTCCGGCGACGGGTCCACCAGGGGCGCGCGCACTCCGCCCACCTCGGCACCCTGCAGACGCAGGCCCGCCTTGATCAGCGAGACGGCGTAGCCGGGGGTGGTGTCGCGGAGGTGGACGAGCGGGTGGTAGAAACCGCGCAGCAGGCGCTCGACGCTCGCCGTATCCGCCGCGCGGTACGCACGGTAGAAGGCCGTCGCCACGTGCGGAGCCATCGCGAACGCCGCCGAGGAGTAGAGCGGAACGCCGGCCGCGTGATACGCCGACTGACTCGCCTCCGCGGTGAGCAGCCCGTTGAAGAACTGGACGCCCGGGCGCACCTCGCTGGCGCGCAGCACGATCTCATGAACGCGCGCGACGTCGCCGATGCCGTCCTTGAACCCCACGACGTTCTCGTGTTCGGCCAGGAGCCGTGCCACGGTATCGGCGCTGTACGCAGCCGTACCGCGGTGGTAGATGATCACCGGCAGCGCGGAGGCGGCCGCCACCGCGGAGACGTAGCGGTACAGCCCCTCCTGCGTGGCGCCGACGAGGTACGGCGGCAGCAGCAGCACACCGTCGACACCGCTGGCCTCCAGCTCGCGCACGGCGGCGACAGCGCCGCCGACGGGCCCGCCCACACCGGGCAGCACCGGGACCGCGCCGCTGACGGTCTGCACGGTGGCACGAGCGACCGCGATGGCTTCGGCCGGTGCCAGCGCGTGGAACTCCCCGGTGCCGCAGGCGGGGAAGACGCCGCCGGGACCGTGTTCGAGCGACGACTCGATCAGAGCGGTCGTGCGATCGAGGTCGACCTCACCGTCCGCTCCGAAGGCGGTGACCGGGAAGTACAGGGGTCCATCCGCGAATGCGATGCTCTGCTGGCTCATGCCGTGGTCCTCTCTTTCTGTCCCGCAGCGCCGGGGAGGCGCGAGACGTCCTGCTCCGTGTGATCGCCGAACCGTCGATCGGCGGAACTGCCCGCGGCGTCGATGTCCGCGGTGGTCTGGGGGTCGAGTTCGGTGCGCCAGGTGCGCTGTGCGCGCCAACCGAGTTCATCGGCGGCGCGAGCGCTGTCAAAGGCGGGAAGCGTGCCGGTGAGGGGTGCGCAGATCGCCTTGTCGTAGCCTCGCGTGACCGGCAGCAGGTCGGCAAGCGGTCGTGTGGCGAGGGCGTCCGGTGCCCCCACGAAGTAGCACTGGCCGTTCGGGACATCGGCGGTGAGCCAGGTGTCGATGAATGCTGCCGCATCCCGAGCATCGAGATAGTTGAACAGCGCCACAGCGGACAGGCGCGGATCCCTCAGGCGATCCACGATGGTGTGGCCCTGCTGGGTGGGCGCACCCGCCCACTCTTCGGGGGCGATCACGTAACAGGGACGGAAGGCGCCGAACAGTCGGTCGGGGTGGGAGCGCGCGAACATGCGGACGGTCTCCTCTACTACGACCTTGGAGAGCGCGTACGCGTTGTCGGGCATGACCGGCGTCCCCTCGCTGAGCGGAAGAAGCTCCGGGCTCCAGTCAGCACGCGGATAGCCGAGCACGGTGGGCGACGATGCCGCCAGCACGCGAGCGACGCCGAAGTCCACGGCCGCCTCCATCAGCTGAAACGCCATCGAAGTGTTCACGGCGAAGATCTCGTGTTCGGGACGGGAGAACGGCACGGCGATGGCCGCAAGATGCACAATCGCCTCGGGCCGCTCCTCGGCGACGAGGGCACGCAGGGCATCGCGCTGCTGCAGGTCGACGGCGCGGAAGCGGGGCTCATCGTCGGTGGTCGCCTCCGGGGCGGTCTCGGCGCCGGCCCGATCGACGCTGACCACCGCGTGTCCGCGCTCGTGCAGCACCTGCACGACGGTGCGGCCGAGTCGGCCCCGCCCTCCGGTGACCATGACGCGCATTCGAGCTCCTTCGCTGCGACCCTGTCGCTGACCGTCGACTCGATGAGCCAAGAAACCGGTTTCTCACACCATAGCGCTCTCCACCCGCCACGCCAACCCGCGGTGACGATCGGGCTAAGCTTGCGCCCTGACGGGCATGCACACGGGGTCATCGCCCCGGGGAGGAGCCGCGATGGCCGCGCAGTCCGCACAGGCCGTGACCATCGGCGACGTCGCCACCGCCGCGGGGGTGTCCCGAGCCACGGTGTCCCGCGTGCTCAACGGCCTGGCCACGGTGGATCGCGATATCGCGGCACGCGTGGAGCGGACGATCGCCGAGCTCGGCTACCGACCCAGCGTCACCGCCCGCAACCTCTCGCTCGGCCGCACGAACACCGTCGGTGTGGTGGTCCCCGACCTCGGCAACCCGATGTTCCAGGCGATCCTGTCCGGTGTCACCCGCGCTGCCGGCCGAGACGGCAAGCGGGTCCTCGTGGCAGATACCGGCGAGCAGGCCGACGCCGAGCGCGAGGTGGCGCTGGAGATGCGGCGCGCCACTGACGCCCTCGTCCTCTGCGCACCGCGTATGCCCGACGCCGAGCTGAACGAGGTGCTGGCGCAGTCGTCGCCCGTGGTGGTGGTCAACCGTGCCGTCGCCGGCGTCGCGGTACCGCAGATCGCGCTCGACTACGCGGACGCCACCACCCAGGTGATCGATCGGCTCGCCGCGCTCGGACACCGTCGCGTGCTGTACCTCGGCGGACCGATCGCGAGCGCATCCAACCGGCTGCGTGTGCGCGCCATCGCGGAAGCGGCGACACGTCATCCCGAGCTCAGCATCGAGCAGCTGACGGTGGGCCCATCGCTGAGTGACGGCACCGATGCCGTGGGACCGACCCTCGCCTCCGGTGCCAGCGCGGTGATGGCGTACAACGATCTGGTCGCCATCGGACTCATCTCGGGACTGCGCGAACGCGGGGTGGACGTACCGGGGCGTATCTCGGTGGCCGGCATGGACGACATCCCGTTCGCGCGTTTCGCGCACCCGTCACTGACCTCCGTCGCCCTGCCGCAGGACCAGCTGGGTGAGCTCGCCTGGCAGGCGCTGCGGCCCGCTCTCGACCCGACGCAGCCGCCCTTCGACGCGACCGGCACCGTCTGGCTGCGCGGGCAGCTGCAGGAGCGCGACAGCACGGGCCCGTCGGCGCGCTGAGGCACCGCGGCCGTTCAGCCGGCGGCGTGCTCGGCGAGCTTGGCGAACATGTCCTCCAGGAGGAAGCGCGTGTCCACGCTCTCCACGACCAGCACGTCGCCGCCGACCGGATTGGGAGCGTAGGAGCCGTCGGCGGCGAAGCGCACGGGACTCTGACGCCGCAGCACCGCGCTCCACGGCTCGAGCATCATCCCGATGGCGGGCGAGTCTCCGAGCGAACGCGACTCGATGGCGACGCGGTGATGCGCGGCGTTGAAGTCATGCACCTGCTGGGTGAGGTACTCCCCCAGCGCGCCGTGCGGCTCCACGCGCGCCTGCAGCTCCGCGTAGCTCACGTTGACGAGCCGGTAGATGTTGGCAGGCACCTGACGGATCTCGATGCCGGAGTCGAACACCACATTCGCCGCGGCGATGTCGTTTCGGAGGTTGAACTCGGGCCAGGATCCGAACGAGACGAGATCGCCGTAGGGCGGGCCGCCGATCCAGATCAGCACCACATCACGCTGGGCGATGTCGGGAGCCAGCAGCAGGGCTGAGGCCAGGTCCGTCAGCGGTCCGAGGAACGCGAGATACAGCGGTCCGGCGTCACTGCGGCGCGCTTCGTCGATGATGAGTCGCGCCCCCGCGCTGTCCACGGGCGTCGTCTCATCCGGCAGGGCGTGCGGCGCACCGTCGAAGGCCGGGATGCTCACCGCGTCGCCGAGGAGCCGGCCCAGGTGTTCCAGCTCCGCCCGCGACTCCTGCTGCGAGATCGCGGTACGTCCCGTGCCGAAGTGCGCCGCGATCACTCCTCGCACATCGAGGGTCGGCGAAAGCAGGGCGTGCACCACGGCGAACTGGTCGTCCGCTTCGTTCGCCACATCGGAGTTGATGATGACGCGACGGGTGCGGTCATCGGTGATCTTCATGCGGTGCCTTTCGAGCGTCGTTCATTCGGTGCGCTGCGGCAGTCGTGCCCGTACGGCGACGACGGCCAGGGCGTAGGGACCGGCGATCACGGTGGCCAGCACGGGGGCGATCACCACGAGGGCGATGGCCGTCAGCGAGGCCAGCAGCAGCATTCCGCCTGCCCCTGGCGCGCGACCGAGCGCTGCGCCGGTGCGAGCCCACGCCGGCGCCGCCCGCTCTCCGGGATGCAGCATCGCCGCGAACAGGACGCCCGCCGTCAGTGCCGCCGCGGCGAGCAGTCCGACGATCGCCGCGGAGAGCGTGGTGCTCGAGGTGATCAGCGGCAGCAGCAGCAGATCGGCCGCCAGCAGCACGATCACGACCAGCGGCACCACCACGTGCGACAGCCAGCGCCGCAGACGCCCGAGGAACGCCACCCCGAAGGCCCGCGCCCGCACCGGTCCATCCGCCTGCCGCGCAGCCCCCAGCACGTCCACCCCCGCCGTGAGGGCCGCGAAGGCCGTCACGACGGGGAGGGACGCGAGGAAGATCAGCAGCCCGAGCAGCAGCACATCACTGAACTGGCGGAAGCCATCCGAGTACGGCGTCAGCACCCGCCGCCGCGTCATCGTGCGCGCCACCGGTCAGCCCTTCAGCCCGGAGGTGGCCATGCCGTCCACCAGATAGCGCTGGAAGATGGCGAAGAAGATCACCACGGGGAGAATCGCCAGCACGCTCATCGCGAACATCGGGCCGAACGCGGAGGCACTGGTCTGATCCACGAAGAGACGCAGACCGAGCTGCAGCGTGTAGGTGTCCGGGTTCTGTAAGTAGATGAGCTGCGGGAAGAAGTCATCCCAGCTCCAGATGAAGGAGAAGATCGTGGTGGTCACCAGCGATGGCCGCATGAGCGGGAGGATGATCGACCAGAAGGTGCGGAAGGGGCCGGCTCCATCGATCAGCGCCGCCTCATCCAGCTGACGCGGGATGCCGCGGATGAACTGCATCATCAGGAAGACGAAGAACGCCTCGGTGGCGAGGAACTTCGGCAGCACCAGCGGCAGGATCGTGCCGATCATGCCGAGCTGATTGAAGATGATGAACTGCGGGATCAGCACCACGTGCATCGGCAGCATGATCGTCATGATCATGAAGGCGAACAGAGCTCCGCGCGCACGGAACTTCAGACGCGCGAACGCGTAGGCCGCGAGCGCGCAGCTGAACACGTTGCCGATGACCGTGAGGGTGGAGATCGTCATCGAGTTGAGGAACAGCTGCCAGAGGCTGAGCGGCCCGACCCCCTGCAGCGCGGTGGCGTAGTTCTCGAAGGTCACCTGCCACGGGATGGGGCTGGGGTTGGCCAGGATCTCGGTGCCCGGCTTGAAGCTGGAGCCCAGCAGCCAGATCACCGGATACAGGAGAACCGCCAGGATCACCAGGCAGATCACGTGCCAGAGCACCGATCCCACCCGCGAACGGGTGGGGCGACGACGAGCGAGCTGCGGGGGAACCCCGATCGCCACGGCGGTGTCCGTACTGGTGGAATCGCCGAGCACAGCGGTCATGATTCGTCTCCCGAGTAGTGCACCCAACGCGTCGATGAGCGGAAGATGAGCAGGGTCACGGCACCGATCACGATCAGCAGGAACCACGCCATCGCCGAGGCGTAGCCCATGTCCATCGCGGTGAACGCGCGGTCGTAGAGGTAGAGCGTGAAGAACAGCGTCGAGTCGATCGGACCGCCCCGGCCACCGGAGACCACGTACGCCCCCGTGAACGCCTGGAACGCGCCGATCATCTCCAGCACCAGGTTGAAGAACAGCACGGGTGAGAGCATCGGCCAGGTCACCGACCAGAACGTGCGCCAGCGCCCCGCCCCGTCCACCGATGCCGCATCGTAGAGTTCCCCCGGAACCTGCTTGAGGCCGGCGAGGAAGATGACCATGGGAGCGCCGAACTGCCAGACCGCCAGCGTGACCAGCACGTAGAGCGACATCGACGGGTTGGAGATCCAGCCGCCGAGGTTCACCCCGACACCGGAGAGCATCTCATCCACGGCGCCCTCGCGGGAGAACAGCGCGCGCCACACCAGGGCGACGGCCACCGAACCTCCGAGCAAAGACGGCAGATAGAACGCGGAGCGGTAGAAGCCCTGCCCGCGTCGCGGGCGGTTGAGCAGCAGCGCGATGCACAGGGCCAGCGCCAGCTTGATCGGCACGGCCACCAGCACGTAGTTCAGGGTGACGCCCACCGAACGCCAGAAGCGCGGATCCTCGAAGAACATCCGCTCGTAGTTGGCGAACCCGATGAAGGTGGGAGCACCGAACATGTCGTAGTTCGTGAAGGAGAGCACCAGCGATGCCACCATCGGCCCCACGGTCAGCAGCGCTGCCCCCATGATCCACGGGGACAGGAACACCCAGGCCGCGTTCTGGTATCCCCTCGCGGGGCGTCGCGTCGGCGCTCCCGTTCCGCGACCGGCGGCCGGAGCACGCCGTCTCGCCACAGCTGTTGCGCTCATCGCGCCTCCTTAGAGTCGTGCGGCCGGGCTCGCGCCCGGCCGCACGCGGTCACTTGATGGTCGCTTCGAACTTCGAGAAGAGGTCTGCGGCGGCGTCCTTGATGGACATCTGGCCGAAGATGACGTTCTCGTAGGCCAGCGTGAAGTCGGCCGGGATGGTGGCAGCCCCCGGAGGCGCCAGCGGGTCGGGGTCCACGAAGCGCTCGGAGTACTCCTGAACGAAATCGCCGACCTCCTTGTCGGCGCCGGTGAGATCCGCCGTGATGGCCTCGTAGTTCTTCGCGTTCAGCGGGATACCGCGGGTCAGGCGCAGGATGTCCGCCGCATCGGGGTCGTTGATGAGGAAGTTGAGGAACTGGGCGGTCTGCTCCGGGTGCTTGGACTTCGAGGAGATGGCGGCGACGTTGGTGCCCGCCATGCTGAGCGCGAGGTTGTCGGTGTCGCTCGGCAGCGGGGCCAGTGCCACGTTCTCCGCGCCGAGGGTGTCGGCGTACGCTCCGGTGAGGGATGCGGCGGCGAACTCGCCGGCCGAGACGCCACGCGCCAGACCCGAGTTCTGCATGCTCTGATCGATCGTGGACGTGGTCTCCGCGTCCGTGGTCGCGCCCGCATCGCGCAGGTCCTGCATCAGCGTGAACCACCTCTCCAGGTCCGCCTGGGTGAAGCCGAGCTTGCCGTCCTCCGTCCAGCCGGAGCCGCCGTTCTGGTTGACCCAGGTGGCGAACCAGGCGATGTAACCGCCCGGGTCGCTGATCGCGGCGACCTTCCCGTCGGTGTTTGCGCGGATCTTCTTTCCCGCCTCCAGCAGGTCCTCCCAGGTGAAGCTGCCGGACGGCAGCGTGGCGCCGGCAGCCTTCCACACCGTGGGGTTGTACACGAAGGCGTTGGTGGCGGTGCCGAGCGTGAAGCCGTAGGTGGTGCCGTCCACCACGCCGATCTTCTGCGTGGCCTCGCTGATGTCATCAACCGCGATCACCGAGCCGATGTAGGGCGCAAGATCGAGAGCCGCTCCCTTCGACGCGTACTCCTTGACCGTCTCCATCGGCATCAGGAAGAGGTCAGGGGCGCTTCCCGACGCGATCTGCGTGGCGAGCTTGGGGATGTACGCGTCGATCGTGGAGAACGAGGTCTGCACGGTGATGTTGGGGTTGCGCTCCTCGAACAGGTCGATCGCCTTCTCGGTCAGTGCGGCGCGCTCGTCGTTGCCCCACCACTGGAAGGAGATCGTGACCTTTTCGTCACCCGATCCACCCGCCTCGCCGGACGCGTCGTCGGCCGGTGCCGCGTTCGATGCGCATGCGGTGAGAGCCACCGCGAGACCGGCCGCAGCCGCGCCCGCCGTCCATCGACGCCAGGCGGCGCCGGTACCCGTTGCTGTCATTGCTACTCCTCGTCGAGTGGAATCGGTAACCGGTTTCTCTGTCGAGCCAGAGTTGTTCATCGTCCTGAGTCAGGAGCGTGAGAAACCGGTTTCTGGGGTACTGTAGCAGGCAATCGCGGTGAGACCAACACCCCGCGATGCCCCTCGAAGGAGAGACGTGTCGACGCATTCACCCCGGAGTCGCCCGGTGCCGCCCTATCGGAACCCGATCGTCGCGCGAGATGTGCCCGACCCCGACGTCATCGCGCTGACGGACGGCGGGTACGCGATGGTGGCGTCCAGTTTCGATCGCACACCGGGACTTCCGCTGTGGTTCTCGGAGGACCTCGTGAGCTGGCGGAGCGTCGGACACGCCGGCGGCGCACGCCCCGACGCCGCCGACGACGGTGGCGTGTGGGCACCCGCCATCCGCGAACACGACGGGCTGCTCCACGTGGTGTGGGGGGACCCGGATCGCGGCATCCTCGCGGTGAGCGCACCACGGCTCAGCGGACCCTGGTCTCCGCCACGCACGATCATCGCGGGACGCGGGCTCATCGATCCGTGTCCGTTCTGGGATGAGGACGGCCGCGCCTATCTGGTCCACGCCTACGCTCGCTCCCGCGCCGGCTTCAACAACCGCCTCGACGTCGTCGAGGTCGATCCCACGCTGAACCACGCCACCGGGGTGCCGCGGATTCTCATCGACGGCGATCGCGTACCCGGCTGCAGCGTCTTGGAGGGTCCGAAAGTCTCCCGTCGCGGCGGCGAGGTCTGGGTGTTCGCTCCGGCCGGCGGGGTGGCCGAGGGCTGGCAGTATGCCTTTCGCGCATCGTCCATCCTGGCCTCCGACTGGGAGCACCGCATCGTGCTCGAGCAGGGGGAATCCCCGGTGAACGGACCCCACCAAGGGGCCTGGGTGCGTGGACATGACGGGCACGAGTGGTTCCTGCATTTCCAAGCGACGCCCGTACACGGTCGAATCCTGCACCTGCAGCCACTGCGCTGGGGCGAGGACGGCTGGCCGCTGATCGGCCGAGCGGTAGACGGCGGTCCGGCCGAGCCGGTGACCGCACACGGGGACGCGCGCGATGTGGCACCGGATATCCCTTCGTCGGCTCCAGGGCCGGACTGGTTCGGTCGTGGCGCGCTCCCCTCCGCGCTGATCGCCGACGCGAGCGCTGCCGGCTTCGTGATCCATCCGCACCCGGCCGCGACCCTGGGGCTCGCCGTGGACGCGCGCTGGCGGCGAACATCACTGGGCGTGCGCTCCGGCAACGCCGAGATCGCGGTGGGCGACGATCCGGGTGCCACGCTCGTCGTGGAACCCGGTGAGGCATCGGGAACGGCGCGAATCCGCCTCGGTGAGCACACCGCCACTGCCGCCTATCCCGTCGCCGTCGCGATCGTCTGGGGTCTGACGGATGCCACATTCCACCTCGATGGCGCTCCCTTCGGCACTGCCGTCGCGCTCACTCCGCGCCGCTGGACCGGTGCCGAGCTGACCTTCGCCGCGCGTGGTTCAGAGCCCGCGGTGTTCAGCCCGCTGGAGACCGAACTGCGATGAAGACTCACGACCGCACCCGTACGCTCGCCCTGTCAGGGCCCGCCGTGTTCAGCCCGCTGGAGGCCGAACTGTGATGGCGAGCCTCGACCTCTACCCCACGCTCCCGCCGTCCGCCCGTGACCGCGCGGTGAAGCAGCAGCGTGTGCTGGATATCCTCGACGGCACCGGAACCGGTGCCGTCTGGCTCACTTCTCCGGCGGCACTGAGCTGGTACTTGGATGGCTCACGCGTGCAGGTGGGCCCCCTCGGCGATCCCGTGCTGGCCGTTCGCATCAGCCCTGACGGGGATCGCGTTCGGGTGTTCACGAATGAGGCCGACCGCCTCATCGCAGAAGAGCTCCCGGCCGGCCTCGACGTCGAGCATGTGCCCTGGCATGGCACCCTGGTCGATGCCGCACCCGATGACGCCGACGAGCGTGCGCTGGCTGCCGAGCTGCGTGCCGCGCGCGGAGTGCTCCTTCCCGCGGAGACCGAGCGCTACGCCCGCCTCAGCACTGACGCCGCCACCGCCATGACCGCTGCACTCGCCGCCGCCGATCCCGCCGAGTCCGAGCGGGCGATCGCCGCACGCCTCGCCGCAGAACTGTGGCAGCGGGGCATCGAACCTGTCGTGCTCCTGGTGGCAGGCGAGGGACGACTCCCCCACCGTCACCCTCTTCCCACCGCCGCGCCCGTGGGGTCGCGGGCGATGGCCGTCGTGTGCGGACGACGACACGGGCTGATCGCCAACCTGACCCGCTGGGTGCGGTTTCGCCCTGCCACCGCCGCCGAGCGCGACGCGAACACACGCATCCGCGATGTCGAGGCCGCCTTCTTCACCGCGTCCGTGCCCGGTCGATCCTTCGGGGAGATCCTGGCGACGGGAGCCACCGCGTATGAGCGCGCCGGCTTCGCGGCCGACGAGTGGCAGCGGCACCATCAAGGGGGTGCCGCAGGCTACAACGGACGCGATCCCCGTGCGACCCCCGGGCTCGACGAACTCCTGCAGGACGGTCAGGCCTTCACGTGGAACCCGAGTGCACCCGGCGCGAAGATCGAGGACACCGTCCTGATCTCGGCCGGACGCGTGCGCGTGCTGACCCTGGATCCTTCGTGGCCCACGTCGCGGCACGAAGGGCTGGAACGCCCCGACGAACTGGAGCTGTGACCGCTACCCGGTCGCGAGCGGAAGAGATTGACCATCCCGGTCACGAGCGGAGGAGATTGACCATCCCGGTCACGAGCGGAGGAGATTGACGCCAAACGAGGACGGAATTGGCCAGAACGCCCCGCGTTGGGCGAAATCTCCTCCGCTCAGGATGCCTCGCTGAGGCGGATCGCGGCGGTGGCCATGTGCGCCGCCATCGCAGATGCCGCGGCATCCGAGTCTCGTCGGCGCACCGCGGTGAGGATGTCCTCGTGCTCGCGAATGGCCACCTCGGCGTGGGCCGGGTCGCGCACCGCCCGATCGGCGTACACCTGCAGCAGCGAGCGCACCACGTGCAACAGATCGGTGACGGTGTCGTTGTCCGCGGTCTGCGCGAGCTGGTGATGAAAGTCGAGGTCGGCGCGGGCGAACGCCGCGAGGTCATCACGCGCGTCCTGCATCCGGGCGATGTCGGCGTCGAGACGGGTGACCGCGTCGTCGTCGGCACGCTGGGCGGCCAGGCGGGCGACGTAGATCTCCAGCCCTTCACGCAGCTCCAGCAGCTGCCGAGTGTTGCGCTCGCCGATCAGCAGACCCCAGCGCAGAGTCTGCGGCAGCAGTTCGCTGGCCTCGCCGCGCAGGTAGGTGCCCGAGCCCGGACGCACGTCGACGATGCCCAGGATCTCCAGCGCGGCGAGCGCTTCTCGCACCGCGGATCGGCCCACCTCCAGCGTCGCCGCCAGCTGGCGCTCGGGCGGAAGCCGCGTGCCGGGAGAGATCTCGCCAGACGTGAACAGATCCAGCAGGCGCCGCGCCACTTCGGAGACCGGCGTGCCCGAGGGCAGCGCGCTCAGAGCGGCGGCAATCGAGTCGGTGGAGTTGTCCGAGTAGGCGGGCATGCGTAAAACCTACCCCGCTGCCGCCTTGCAATTGGTCAACCGGTTTGCCAAACTTGTGCCCGACATCACGAATGGAGTCGACGTGGACACTGCATCGAGCGGAGCCGTGCATCGCCGCACGTCCCGAGCAACGACTCGCCCGAGGACGGCGATGCGATGACCCGGTTATGGAACGAGCCGGCGGATTTCACCGACGAGATGATCGACGGGTTCGTTGCGGCCAACGAGCGCTACGTTCAGCGCGTGTCCGGCGGCGTGATCCGCAGCACGGTGATCCCCGACGGCCAGGTGGCGCTCGTGGTCGGCGGCGGATCCGGTCACTATCCCGCGTTCGGCGGGCTGGTGGGTCCGGGACTCGCGCACGGCGCCGCGATGGGCAACCTCTTCGCTTCCCCGTCCACGCAGCAGGTGCACGCGGTGGCGCGACAGGCCGAGTCCGGTGCTGGCGTGCTGCTGAGCTACGGCAACTACGCCGGAGACGTGCTGAACTTCGATGCTGCCCAGGAGCGTCTGCGCGCCGAGGGAATCGCCTGCGAGAGCGTCGTCGTCACCGATGACATCTCATCGGCCTCCCCCGCCGAACGGCACCGCCGCCGCGGCATCGCGGGCGATCTGACCGTGTTCCGAATCGCGGGCGCAGCCGCGGCGTCGGGCGCGGACCTTGCGGACGTGGCACGCGTGGCCCGCCACGCCAACGACCGGACGCGCTCCTTCGGCGTAGCGTTCTCCGGATGCACCCTTCCGGGCGCACCGGAGCCGCTGTTCACGGTTCCCGCCGGACGGATGGCGGTGGGCCTCGGCATCCACGGCGAACCCGGCATCGATGAAACCGACATCCCCACCGCCGACGAGCTGGCCGAGCTGCTCGTCTCCCGCCTGCTCCGGGAGGTCCCCGACGACGTGGAGATCGTGGGCGCTCGGGTCGTGCCGATCCTGAACGGGCTCGGATCGCTGAAGTACGAGGAGATGTTCGTCGTCTACCGCCGCGTGGCGCAGCTGCTGACGGACGCCGGCGTCGAGATCATCGACCCGCACGTGGGCGAGTACTGCACGAGCTTTGACATGGCGGGCACCTCGCTCACCCTGTTCTGGCTGGACGACGAGCTGGCAGCACTCTGGGACGCGCCCGTCGACGCCCCCGCGTACCGTCGCGGCGCGGTGGCCGCCCAGCAGCGCGCAGCCGCCTCGACCGTCGAGGAGGCCGCCGCGGAGGTGCCGGAAGCCGATGACGCCTCGCGCGCCGTGGCCGACCTGGTGGTCCGCGCGGTGGCAAGCATCGTCGCCACCGTCGACGAGCACGTCGGCGAACTGGGCCGCATCGACGCCATCGCCGGGGACGGCGACCACGGCATCGGCATGCAGCGCGGCTCACATGCCGCACTGGCGGCGGCGCAGGCCGCGCAGCGCGCCGGCGCGGGAGCCGGGACCACCCTGCTCCGCGCCGCCGACGCCTGGTCGGATCGTGCCGGCGGCACCTCCGGCGCGCTGTGGGGCGTCATTCTCACCGCCGTTTCGCGCGCCCTCACCGACTCCGGAACGCCGCGAGCGGCCGCCGTGGCCGCGGGAGTCGCAGCCGGATCGCGCGGGGTGACCGACTACGGCAAGGCGCAGATCGGCGACAAGACGATGGTCGACGCGCTGGTGCCGTTCGCCGCCGAACTCGCCGCGGCCGTCGACACGGGTGCCTCGCTCGGCACAGCGTGGCCCCGCGCCGCCAGCGTCGCCACCGCCGCCGCTGCGGCGACGGCCGACCTGCTGCCGAGAATGGGCCGCGCGCGTCCGCACGCCGAGCGCTCACTCGGCACCCCCGACCCGGGCGCGCACTCGCTCGCCCTCATCGTGACAGCGATCGGCACTCTGCTGACCGATCGCGAGGAGGACTGACATGACCGAGCCCCTGCGCATCGTGATCGGCTGCGACGACGCCGGCTTCGATTACAAGGAGATCCTGAAGAAGGATCTGGAGAGCAGCGCGCTGGTCTCCCAGCTCGTGGACGTGGGCGTGGACGCCGACGGTCACACGCCGTATCCGAAGGTGGCCATCGCCGCAGCCGAACTGGTCGCCCGTGGCGATGCCGATCGTGCCCTGCTCATCTGCGGCACGGGCCTCGGCGTCGCGATCGCCGCCAACAAGGTGACCGGCATCCGCGCGGTCACCGCGCACGACTCGTTCTCCGTCGAGCGCAGTGTCCTCTCCAACGACGCTCAGGTGCTCACGATGGGACAGCGCGTCATCGGCATCGAACTGGCACGCCGCCTCGTGCGCGAGTGGCTGACATATCGGTTCGACCCCACGTCGGCGTCGGCGGAGAAGGTCGCGGTCATCGGCGAGTACGAGAGCACCGGATCCTGCTGATGCCGATGACCGTGGGCGTCAGCCTGAAGATGTACTTCGGGCATGCGCAGGCCGAGGCGTGGTTCACCGACGTCGCCGCGCGACTGCGCGAGCACCCGGCGCTTCGCGCGGGCCTCGTCGACGTCTTCGTCATCCCGACCTACCTGCAGGTGCTTCCCGCCGTCCGCGCGTTCGCCGGAACCGACGTTCGCATCGGAGCCCAGGACGTGGCCGAGGCCGAGACGGGCGCCTTCACCGGCGAGGTGTCAGCGGCGGAGCTCGCGGAGGTGGGGGTGTCCGTCGCCGAGATCGGCCATGCGGAACGGCGACGCCTGTTCGCTGAGGACGACGCCTCCTCGGCACGCAAGTGCGCTGCCGCGCTCCGCCACGACATCAGCCCGGTGCTGTGCCTTGGCGAGACGGAGCGCTTGTCGCCGACGGATGCTGCCGCCGCGGCCGCCGCGCAGCTGCACGCCGCGCTGCGCGACGCGCCCGCGGGTCCCGTGATCCTGGCGTACGAGCCGGTGTGGGCGATCGGCGCTGCGGAGCCCGCTCCCACCGACCACATCCGCGTGGTGACCCGCGCGCTGCGCGAGCTGCTGGCGGCGGACCCGGATCGAGCGGGATCGGCCGTGATCTACGGCGGATCGGCCGGTCCGGGGCTGCTGACGGAGCTGAACGGCGACGCCGATGGCCTCTTCCTCGGGCGCTTCGCCCACGACCCTGCTGCCTTCCTCGCGGTGATCGATGAAGCCTTCGCTCTCGCGACGGGAGCCGACGCGTGATCGGGCTCGGCACCTATGCCTACTTCTGGCAGCACTCGACGGAAGTCCCCGAGCCGCTCAGCCTCATCGGCGCGCTGGCGGACACTCGGGAGCAGGGCGTCGAGCTATTCCAGATCTGTGACTACGCGCCGCTGCTGACCATGTCCGCCCGCGAACTCGCCGATGCCGCCGCTGCGGCCCGCGACCTCGGAGTGACGATCGAGCTGGGCACGAAGGGAGTCGGCACCGGGCTGCTCACGAGCTTCCTCCGCCTCGCCGAGGTCTTCGATGCCCGCCTCGTGCGCAGCATGCTGTACGGGCCCGACAGCAGGCCCACGCTGGCGCAGGCGGAGGAGTCGCTGCGCGCGGTGATCGGCGACTACGAGAACGCGGGCGTCGAGCTGGCGCTGGAGACCTACGAGCAGGTGAGCACCGCCGATCTCGTCGGGCTGGTATCCCGCGTCGACAGCGGAAATCTCGGCATCTGCCTGGACCCCGCCAACGTCGTGGCGCGACTCGAGAACCCCCGTGACTGCGTGGAGCTGGCCGCCCCGTTCGTCCGCAACGTGCACGTGAAGGACTTCGCCTTCGCCCGCATGCCGGGCTGGGTGGGCTTCACCTACGGCGGCGCCCCGATGGGCATCGGCCTCCACGACTACGACCACCTGCTGCGCACCGTGCGTCCGCGCGAGCGCGGCGCGAACGAGATCGTCGAGCACTGGCTGAGCTGGCAGGGCGATCCCGAGACCACCATCCGAACCGAGCGGGAGTGGACCCGCATCACACTCGAACACCTGAGGAGCACATCATGACCGAGAGCTACCGGATCGCCGTCGTCGGCGCGGGCGGCAAGATGGGCATGCGCGTGTCCAACAACCTGGTCCGCACCGACCATGCCGTCAGCTACGTGGAGACCTCTCCCGCGGGGCGCGAGCGCACCCTGGCCGCGGGCCGCGAGCTCACCGAGCTGGCCGACGCCGTCACCGACGCCGAGATCGTCGTGCTGGCGGTTCCGGACCTCGCCCTCGGCGCCGTGACTGCCGAGGTCGTCCCGCAGCTGCAGCCCGGCGCGATCGTGCTCACGCTGGACCCGGCCGCCGCCTACGCGGGCCTGCTGGCCACGCGTGAGGACGTCATCCAGGCCGTCGCGCACCCCTGCCACCCCTCGGTGTTCCTGGAGCGCACCACGAAGGAGGAGTGGGCTGACACGTTCGGCGGCATCGCGGCGCCCCAGGACGCCATCGCCGCCGTCGAGTCGGATGATCCCGCCAAGAAGGCGATCGTCGAGGCGACCGTGCGCGCGATCTATGCCCCTGTCATCGACGTGCACTGGGTCACCGTCAAGCAGCTGGCTCAGCTGGAGCCCACGCTGGTGGAGACGGTCGCCTGCATGATCGGCTCACTGCTGAACGAGGCGCTTCAGGAGGCCATCCACACGATGGGTGTTCCGGAGGCCGCCGCGCGCAGCATCCTGTACGGCCACACCCAGGTGGCGCTCGCGAACGGCCTGCGCGGCGACAACCCGTTCTCCGACGCATGCCTGATCGCGATGGACTACGGTCGCGAGTCGATCATCAAGGAGGACTGGAAGAAGATCTTCCGCGATGACGAGCTGGACCGTAACCTCGCACGCATGCTGCACCTCGACGAGATCGTCCGCTGACATGACGAATACGGGGAACGGGCGCCTCGCCGGCAAGACCGCACTCATCACCGGGGCGGGGGCGGGCATCGGACGGGCGGTCGCAGAACGCTTCGCGCATGAGGGAGCGCGTGTCATCATCGCGGACCGCGATGCTGCTGCCGCGCAGTCCGCTGCCGACGCCATCGGCGACGCGGCTCGCGCGGTCGTCTGCGACGTGTCCGACGAGGCGACCGTCGCCGCCGCGTTCGACCAGGTGGCAGCCGACGGCTGGGCACCGAACGTCGTGGTCGCCAACGCCGGCGTGCAGCTGTTCGGCCAGGACGCGAAGGCGGCGGTGCTCGACCTGGACGTCTGGCGCCGCACGATCGACATCAACCTCACCGGCACGTTCCTCACCGTGAAGCACGCGGTGCGCACGATGCTGGAGCACGACGGCGGATCGATCATCCTCACCGGCAGCCCCACGGGCCTGAACGGCGAAGGGGCCGACTTCACCGCGTACAGCGCGTCGAAGGCCGGCATTCATGGCCTCGGGCGCACGGTGGCGGCCGCATATGCTCGTGACGGCATACGCGTCAACACCGTAGTTCCCGCCTACACCGAGACGGGCCTGGTGACCACCATCACCACCGATCCCGAGGCACGCGCCGCCATCATCGGTCGCATTCCGATGGGGCGCGCCGGAGCGCCCGATGACGTGTCCGGTGTGATGGTGTTCCTCGCCAGCGACGACTCCGCGTTCGCCACCGGCGCCCTGTTCGCCGTCGACGGCGGCATGACCACCCTCTAACGCCCCGAGAAACCCAAGCAAGTCCGAGAAACCCTGCAACGCGGGGTTTCTCGGACTTGCTTGGGTGTCTCGCGAGGGAGCGAGAGAGAG
>NZ_JBJDRI010000013.1:0-96938 GCF_044987425.1 Microbacterium sp. ZW T5_56
TGTCGCAGGTCGAGATGATCGACGCGGCAGGGTCGGGCATGTTCACCATCAAGTCCACCAACCTGTATGGCATGAACTCTGATCAGCTCCCGATCTGGAACTCGTTCCTGGACGGCAAGATGACCGTCGAAGAGATCACCAAGCAGCTCCAAGCCCTCGTCGACAAAGTCCGCAACGACAGCTCCGTCGAGAAGATCGAGATCAAGTGACGGTCTCGACCACAACGCGTGGTCGAGAGATCGAGGCAACCCGCCCGAGGCGTCGTCGCGCGCCCCGGGCGGGGATGCCCCGCAAGCTCACGCTCGACTACGTGTCCTTCCTGCTTGTCTTCCTCGGCCTGCCGCTGGCGATCTTCCTGATCTTCGTCATCTCGCCGTTCCTCCAGGCCGTCTATTACTCGATGACCAACTGGACGGGCTTCTCCCCCGCGATGGACTTCGTCGCGCTCGACAACTTCGTCCGTCTGTTCCAGGACTCGTCGTTCCTCCAGGCGATGGGCAACAACATCGTGCTCGCCATCGTGGTGCCGCTGATCACCATTGCCATCGCACTGGTGTTCGCGAGCATGATCACGGTGGGCGGTGCCAGTCACGGTCAGGTTCGGGGGCTGAAGGGCTCCAGCTTCTACCGGGTGATCTCGTTCTTCCCGTACGTGATCCCGGCGATCGTCATCGCGATCCTGTGGAACATGATCTATCAGCCCAACGGACTGCTGAACGGTCTGCTCGCGCTTGTCGGACTCAACACCAATGAGTTCTCCTGGCTGGGTGATGAGCGCACGGCGATGGGCTCGACGATCTTCGTCATCGTCTGGAGCATGGTCGGGTTCTACATGGTGCTGTTCGTGGCCGCGATCAAGGGCATTCCGGCGGAGACGCTGGAAGCCGCTCGCATCGACGGCGCGGGTCGCTTTCGTACCGTCGTCTCGATCCTTCTCCCCCAGATGCGCGACAACGTGCAGACCGCATACATCTACCTGGGCATCCTCGCGTTGGATGCCTTCGTCTACATGGCGGGTCTCAACGCCACCGGTGGCCCGGGAAACAGCACGCTCGTGATGAGCCAATACCTGTTCCGAACCGCTTTTGAAAAAGGCCAGTTCGGGTTGGCGAGTGCCATGGGTGTGGTGCTCGCGGTCGTCACCCTCGCGTTCGCCGCACTGGTGATCGGGGTGTTCCGGCTGTTGGGTGGCAAGGACGACGGAGACAGAGCATGACCGCGATAGACACCACCGTCCCGTCGACCATCGCCCCGCGACGCCGACGGGTCGGGTCCACACGCGGCGACCGCGCAGTGGGCATCGCTTCTCACGTGGTTCTCGGCGCCTGGTCGCTGGTGGTCATTCTCCCGATGATCTGGACCGTGATCGGCTCCTTCAAGACGACGCCCGAGATCTTCTCGTCGCCTTTCGGCCTCCCCGCCAACTGGAACTTCGACAACTACGTGAATGCGTGGGTGAAGAACAACTTCGGCGGCATGTTCCTCAACACGATCATCGTGGTCGGGGTGTCGTTGGCGCTGGTGATGGTTCTGGGCGCCATGTGCGCGTATGTCCTCGCGCGCTTCTCGCTTCCGGGGAGTCGGGTCGTGTACTACCTGATGCTTGCAGGCCTCACCTTCCCGGTGTTCCTCGCGATCGTGCCGCTGTTCTTCATCCTCCAGGGAATGGGACTGCTGAACACCCTGCCGGGGCTCATCATCACGTATGTGGCGTTCGCGCTGCCGTTCACAGTGTTCTTCCTCTTCTCGTTCTTCAAGTCGTTGCCGTACGAGATCCAGGAAGCCGCCTACGTCGACGGTGCCAGCGAATGGCGCACGTTCTTCCAGGTGATGCTGCCGATGGCCAGACCCGGAATGGCCGCGATCGCGATCATGAACTTCCTCGGCCTGTGGAACCAGTTCCTGCTCCCCATCTCGCTGAACACGAACCAGGACAACTACGTGCTGTCACAGGGTATGGCGACATTCGCCTCAGCGGCCGGGTATCAGGTGGACTTCGGCGCCATGTTCGCGGCCGTCGTCATCACGATCGTTCCCGTGCTCGTGGTGTACATCCTGTTCCAGCGTCAGTTGCAGGGATCGGTGTCTCAGGGCACTTCTCGGTAACCGGCACTTCCTGGCAACCGGCACTTCCTGGCAACCGGCACTTCCCGGTAACAGGCACTTCTTGGCAACAGGGAAGGAGGCGGCGGGCGCACGACGCCCGCCGCCTCCTTGCGTGGCTCCGAGTCCACAATCTCCGGCCTCGAGCTCCGCGTCGACGAGCGGGCGGACTAGGCTCAAAGACTCGGGGCGGTGCACGAAGCACAGGTCTCCGAGCGCGCGAGCGGAGCGGGGATATGAAGCGCACCTGGGTGGTCATGCGCCACGCGACGCCGATGATGCTCGCGCAGCTCATCCCCCTCGCTTCGTCGTTTGTCATCGTCTCCCTCGCGCTCATGCTCGGCCGCGACGATTTCGTGACGGTGACCGGAATCTCCGCCACGATCGTGGGACTCGGTGCGCTGATCAACGTCGGCGTCGGCATCGCCACTCTCCGCGACCTCGCTAGGACGGGCGATGATCCGCGCGGGGTCGCCCAGGCGCTGTCCTGGAATCTTCGGGTGGCGTCCGCGATCTCGTTCGTCTCGCTGGCGGTGAGCCTGGTAACCGCGGTGGTGTTGTGGCTCGTGCTGCCGGAGGGATCGGTCGCGCGCATGGGAGTCGTCCTCGCGTTCCTCCTTCAGATTCCGATCTACTTGATCAGCCCGCATACGAGCGTGCTGTCGTCGGCGTTCCAGCATCTCGACCGTGAGAGGGAGAATTTCGGCATCACGCTGAGCCGGAGTGTAGTGGCGCTCGGCGTCGGCATCGTCGTGGTGCTGCTCGTTGACGATGATGTGATCGCCATCGGGCTCCAGGCGGCCGTGGGATCCGTCATGGTCGGCTTGATGCTGGCTGAGCGCCGGCGTCGCCTCGCGCGATCCGAGGTGAGATTCCGGGTGTTCCCACGGCCGGTGTTCTCCGGGAGGGCGGTGTGGGACCGGACGGTCAACTCGCTCGACGGCGCAGTGTTCATGCTGCTCTTCATCGTGGCGCAGCTCATCGCCGCGAGCATCTCGCTGGAAGTGGGCGCACAGGTCTCGGCGGCGGTGGCCTTCTGTCGCACGGTGATCATTCCGCTCAAGATGATCGGCGTGACGGCCGGGCGCATGAGCCTTCGGGAACCGGGATTACGTTCAGCCTTCGCCCTGTCTTCGATCTCAGCGACCGCGATGATCGTGGTGCCGCTGGCTCTGCTGCTGGCGACGCTGGCGTTCGTGGGCTACAGCCCTCTCTCCGGTACCGTCCTCACTCTTCTGGTCGCGGCTCAGCTGCTTGTCGAGCCGTGCGCGGGCCCGCTGTTCTCGTACCTGAGAGTGTCGTTCGGCGCGCGCCCCGGGCTCGCCGGCCTCATCATCACGTACGTGATTGTCGCTCCCATCGTCCTGATGCTCTGCAAGTTCACGCTGCCCACGGCCGTCGGAATCTGGATCTGCCTGCTCGGTGCCAGGCTCCTGTTCGCCGCGCTCACTCTGCTCGCGCTGCGCCAGGGCCTGCGCCGCGCACTCAGCGGGGCTTCTACGAGGGTGGGAGGAGAAACCACGTGACGAATGGACGATTCGCGACGCCCTCGCGCGTCTGCGCGGTCGGAGCCCAGCCCCGGTTCGCGTAGAACGACTTCGCGCGTGCGTTCCCGTCCCACACCTCGAGCTGTGCGGCTCGCGAGCCTCGGCGACTGTCGAACTCCTCATATAGACGAGTGCCGATCCCGGTGCCGATGGCCGCGGGTACGACGTAGAGTCCGACGAGCTCAACGGGCTCTGTCTGGTCTTGCGGGCCGCGGAGGTGAATGAAGCCGAAGAGTGAGGTGTCGGATTCGATCACCAGCGTCGTGCGATCCGGCTCTGTCAGGAAGCGGGTCCACATCGGCAGGCGATCGCGTCGCGCATCCCCCGGATCCAACGCGCTTCCGTACGAGAACGTCCGTGACGCAACGTGCACCTGCGTGATCGCGCGGGCGTCCGCACGTGTCGCTTCGCGAATCCTCCCGATCATCGGTCCATTTCACCACGCCTCCCCCGTCCCGGGCGTAGCATCGCTTCCTTAAGAAGTGAGGGGGATCTGAGATGGGTGACGCAACGCGCACGGGCGTCATCGTCGACGTGGACGGGACTCTGTGCGATGTCTCGGGCGTTCGTCACTATGTCTCGGGCGAGCACGGCCACCGGAACTTCGATGCCTTCCACCGCGCCAGCGCGCTGTGTCCGCCCGTGCTCGAGACGCTCGCGTGGACGAATGCTCGCCGAGCCGAGGGTCACACGGTCTTCATCGTGACAGCTCGCCGCCAGCGCTGGGAGTACCTGACGCGCGTGTGGTTGAGAAAGTGGGAGGTGTCGTATGAGCACCTCCTGATGCGCGGGGACACCGATGACCGGGTGGACGTCCACGTGAAAGCCGAGATCCTGCAGACGATCCGCGATCGCGGATTCCGCATCGTCGCTGCGATCGACGACAACCCGAGCGTCATCGAGCTGTGGCGCGCGGAGGGCATTCCGGTCACGATCGTTCCCGGCTGGCCAGGCGAGATCGAACCAGAGTTCCGCGAGGCGTGAGCGGGGATCATCGGTCCACTCGCTTAGCCAGGCGCCACATCAGCGAAACGATAGCCTCGGAGCATGCATGACGCGACGAGGCGAGGCACCGAGATCCTCCGGGACCCTGCGTTCGCCTTCTTCTGGAGCGCGACAACCATTCGCGCATTTGGCGGGGCCGTCGCTGGCGTGGCGTTCCAGGTGCTGATCGTCACCGTCCTCGACGCCAGCCCCGCCGAGATCAGCGTGCTGGCAGCACTGAGCGTGGTGCCGTATCTGTTCCTCGGGCTGATCATCGGCGCGCTGATGGACCGCTGGCGCAGGCAGCGCACCCTCATCATCACCACCATCGGACGGGCCCTCGTGCTCGCTGCCGTGCCGGTGCTGCTCCTCACAGGCACGTTGACGTTCTGGACGCTGGCCGCCGTGACGCTTGCACTCGGTGTGCTGACGCTGTTCGCGGACTCCGCCGCACAGCCATTACTCCCCCGGATCGTGCCCCGCACCTCGCTCGTGGCGGCGAACGCGCGACTGGGACAGAGCACCACGGTCGCGGGGACAGCGGGGCCGGCCCTCGGTGGTCTGCTGCTTCGGCTGATCGGGCCGACCTGGCTGTTCGCGCTCGACGCCGTCGTCAACACCATCGCTGCCGTGCTGCAGGCGCGGATCCGGGTGGACGAGCCCCGTCCAGCGCCCCGGGAGACAGGTAGCCACATCGGCCGGGATATCGCCGAGGGAATGCGGTTCACCTATCGCCACCGGACACTGCGTCCGCTGGCGCTCTCCGTGCACGTATGGTTCCTGGCCAACAGCATCGTCGCGACCACTTTCGGAGTCTTCGCGCTGCGACACCTGGACCTGCCCGACTGGGCGTTCGGCGTTGCTCTCGCGGCCGGAGGAGTTGGCGGCTTCCTCGGCGCCTTGATCGCCCCGCGAGTGGGCGCGATGCTCGGGGCCGGCCGCGCGATCCTGTTTGGCCGTGCCCTCATCGTCGTGCCGTGGCTCGCGCTCGCTCTGGTGCCCCTCTCGCCCACGACCTCGATGGCTATCGTTCTCCCGATCGTGGCGGCAGCGCAGTTCGTGTACTGCCTCGCGATGGGCATCGAGGACACCAACGACATCTCCTACCGTCAGGCTGTTGCGCCGGATGAGATCCAAGGCCGCATGAACGCGACCATCCGCACCGTCAATCGTGTCGTCTTCTTCTTCGGTGCGCTGCTCACGGGCGTGTTGATGACGCTGCTCGACTTCGCTGCAACGCTGGGGATTGGTGCGATCGTGTTCGCGGCAGCAGCCGTGATCGTCCTCTTCTCACCGCTGCGCGCGGCGCGTCACGAAGACGCGACCCACGTCTGATCAGGCCCGCTCCGTCTTTGGTCGCGCAGCTTCTCCCAGCCGATCGAACCAGGCATCATCGGAGTCCGCGGCGAGCTTCGGCATGACCCCGATCGCGAGCAGCAACCAGGGCAGCACCTGCTGTCCCGGCCGCCCGGCGAGCGCCGGACGATAGCTGGTGGTCACGACAACACGAGTCGAATCAGCTGTGATGTGCTCGAGCCGGCGATCGATCGTCATGCAGATTCCGCGTTGCCAGAGCTGAAGCACCTGATGGGTGTCGTCCTCCGACCGAGCAACCCGCACGCGCACCCGGTCGTTGCCACAGGACGGCTCATGCACCTCTATCCAGCGAGACCCTGCCACTCGGGGGTCTCCGCTGGGTTCCACGACATCGACGGGATGATCGTCGACGGTCACCATGGCCACGGGATCGGTCAGCACGTGCCAGATCTCCGAGGGCGTTGCGGAAACAACGCCCTCCTCGAGCACCGTGCGGTACGTGGTTTTCATCAGCATTGTTTCTCCTCGCCTGTCGTGGTGGGGATCAGAGCTCGACGTGGCCGTTGACGCAGACGAATGCGTTTCCGCCCACCCAGATCTGTCCGTCGTCGTAGCTGACGTGAACACGACCCTCGTGATCGATCACCGTGCCCTGCGCGGCCACATAGCCGTCCGTCGTCACTCCGGTCTCCCGTAGCCACAAGGCCAGCCCCGCATTGAGGCTGCCGGTGATCGGGTCTTCCCACACCGGGTCGTTCCCGACGAACGCGCGCACTTCGTATCGAATGTCACTCTCGCTCGGATGCTCACCGATCACACCGATGCAGCGCGCTCCAAGGGCGGCAGGATCCGGTCGAAGGGCAAGCACCTCCGCGGCACTGGCGAGTCGTACCCCCATCCACTCCGGCCCGTTCACCAGCCAAGAGGCGTCGCGGATGTCGATGCGATCGATGCCGAGGATCTCGGCGACCTCCATCAGCTCCGCTTCGTCGACCGGACTGAAGCGCGTCAGCGGCGGCGCTGCGAAGGCGAGCATCGCGTCCTCGATGCGCACAGGAACCAGACCCGCACCGCACTCTTGCACGACTTCGCCGGACCGTCGGGGCACGCCGCCAGCGTGCAACCAGGCGAGCGCTGAGCCGAGAGTGGGGTGACCGGCGAACGGGAACTCCTGGGTTGCCGAGAAGATGCGAAGCCGGTAGTCCGCCTCCTCCGACGTCGGCGGAAGCAGGAAAGTCGTCTCGGCGAGGTTCGTCCACTTCGCGAAACGCTGCATCTGCTGCGTCGTGAGCCCTTCGGCGTCATGCACGACTGCGACGGGATTGCCCTGATAGACCGTGGGCGAGAAGACGTCGACTTCGGTGTACCGGCGCAGTGTCACCTCCCCAACGTATCCGAGAGGGGACCCACCGGTGGGAGGGGCCTGTGCACGTTCGCCCCTCCCACCGGGAACCGATCAGGGCGTCCGGCGCCCCGTCATCGACCGGATCAGCCAGGCGATCACAGCGAGCACCAGCAGTACCAGTCCGACCCAGAGCAGGAAGTTCAGAGACTGGACCAGTCCGCCCGTGATGGCGAGCACGATCGCGATCACCACGATCACGATGAACAAGATGTTCATGAGGACTCCTTCCGTGGTCGCGGGTGCGACCGGGACTTCACGCTATGGTCACGCGCACCCGGCACGGAGGGGGTTGACTTCCACGCCCCGCGGGTGGCATGCACACCGCGTCACTTGTCGTCGAGGCGATCCTGAATCTCGTCCTTCGCGTGTTCTGCCGCATCATGCGCGTCATCGACGCCCTGCTTCAGCTTGGCGTTCTCCTCCTCGGCGAAACCGCGCGCCTCCAGGTCCTCGTTGCCGGTGACCTTGCCGGCAGCGTGCTTCACCTTTCCGGCGAGCTCCTCGGCCTTGTGCTGTGCCTTGTCTCCAATAGCCATGGGGTGTCCTTTCGTCCATCGCCGACGCCTGAACGCGCCGACAATCCACGCTCACCCGCACTCATCGCCCCGGGCAACCGGGTTGACAGAGAGCGGGAGACCTGATGATGGACGGCAGATCCTCACACGGAGACGTTGAACGCGAGCCCCAGCACATAGGTCACCGCGGCGGCGCCGAATCCGATCAGCAGCTGACGCAGCGCACGCCGCAGGGGCGAGGCGCCGGACAGGATTCCGACCATCGCACCCGTCGACAGGAGAGCGATACCCACCAGCACCAGGGCGAGCACGACAGCGAGCAGTCCCGTCGCCCCGAAGAGCCAGGGCAGGACCGGGATGACAGCACCCGATGCGAAGAAGAGGAAGCTGGAGATTGCGGCCCCCCAGGCGGAGCCGACCACCTCGTCATCCTCCTGCACCTCGCGCTGCGGCTTGGTGCCTGCATGAGAGGCCTCCAGCACACTGCGAGCCCGAACCATCGCCTCCTCTTCGGGCACCCCGCGCGTGCGATAGATGAGCGCGACCTCGTTCGCATCCAGATCGAGGTCCAGGAAGGCATCGTCGCCGAGATCGCTGGGCTGGGTGGCGTCGAGCAGCTCGCGCTGCGAGCGCACGGAGACGAACTCCCCCGCGCCCATGGACAGGGCACCGGCCAACAGACCGGCCAGGCCGCTGAACAGGACGAACTGCGGTGCAACGCCGGTGGCGCCGATGCCCATGATCAGCGCCAGATTGCTCACCAGGCCATCGTTCGCTCCGAACACCGCCGCGCGGAACGTGCCCGCCAGTCGGCGCCGGCCACGAGCGGCGAGGCCGCGGACCACCTCGTGATGGACCTTCTCATCGGCCGCCATGGCCGCCGTGGCGAACTCCTCGTCCGCGTACGGCGATCGGGCCTCGGCCTGCTGCGCCAAGGCGAGCGTGAAGATCGATCCGAAGCTGCCCGCCATCCAGCCGAGCATCCGCGTGCGTACGCCCGCGCGCGGCAGTCGTGCCGGCTCTCCCCCGAGCAGCGTCAGCCAGTGCGACTCGTGACGGCCCTCGGCTTCGGCGAGCGCGAGCAGGATTTCGCGCTCTTCCCCGGTCTTGCGCTCCGCGAGACGGCGGTAGACATGAGCTTCGGCGCGCTCGTCCGCCAGGTACTTCGCCCAGCGGCGGCGGTCGGCATCGGTGGGGGCTGGGGCAGCGGGGGCAGGCGCAGACATCGTTCTCCTCGGGACAGCAGCTTCCACCGTAGGTGTCGACGCGCCCGAGAACCGCGGAATCTCGCGGATTGCCAGCATTTCGGGCCGCCGAACGAGACCCGGAAAACTCAGGACCGCACGCGGCGGCGGATCACCTCGATGCGCTTCTGCAGCTGCGCTACCGTCGCCGTGCCGACCGCTGGGCCACCGCATTCTCGGCGAAGCTGGGCGTGGACGGCACCGTGCGGCTCGCCGCTCTGTCGGGCATACAGACCCACCAGAGTGTTCAACAGCTGACGCTGTTCCCGAAGTGTACGGTGCAGCGGCTCGGGGAGAGAGGTCTCCCGCTCCCCGCTGGTCTTCTCACGCGCCTCACGCGCTTCGCGGTGTTTGGCCTGCTTCGCCTGATGCTGCATCAGCAGCTCGTGCACGTGCTCGGGCTCCAGCAGTCCCGGCAGCCCGATGAACTCCAGTTCCTCCGCCGTACCGGGCTCAGCGAGCTGCCCGAACTGCTGTCCTTCAAAGACGATGGAATCGAAGTGAGCCGTCGAGGCGATCGCCTGGTACTGGAACTCCTCGGTGAGGGCGTCCTCCGCCTTCTCCTCGCGGTTGGCGGAGTCCAGCAGCGAATCCTCGAGACCGTCGTCGTCTTTCGTCTGGCGATCCAGCGCATGATCGCGCTGTTTCTCCATCTCGTTCGCCAGCTTCATCAGCGGTGGGACGTTCGGCAGGAACACGCTGGCTGCCTCGCCCCGACGACGAGCGCGCACGAAGCGGCCGATCGCCTGCGCGAAGAACAGCGGCGTCGACGACGACGTGGCATAGACGCCGACGGCGAGCCGCGGCACATCGACGCCCTCGGACACCATCCGAACGGCCACCATCCAGCGACTCGTCGAATCCGCGAACTTCTCGATGCGGGCCGAGGCATCGCTCTCGTCGCTCAGGACGACGGTGGGATGCTCGCCGGTGATGCCCTGCAGGAGCTTCGCGTAGGCGCGTGCGACCGTCTGGTCGGTAGCGATGACCAGCCCGCCCGCGTCCGGCACGTGCTTGCGGATCTCGCTCAGCCGGTCATTCGCGGATCGCAGCACGACCTGCATCCACTCGCCCTCCGGATCCAGGGCGGTGCGCCAGGCCTGGGCGTTGACGTCTTTCGTGTTCTCCTGCCCGAGGTTCGCCTCCAGCTCATCGCCCATGCTGGTCTGCCAGCGCATGGTGCCCGCATACACGTGGAAGAGGACCGGCCGCACGACGCCGTCGGCGAGGGCTCGACCGTAGCCATAGCTGTAGTCGGTGGTGGACACTCGTCCGCCGGACTCGTCGGGGTGGTACTCCACGAACGGGATCGGCGCGGTGTCGGATCGGAATGGCGTTCCGGAGAGGGAGAGCCGGCGGGTGGCGGGACCGTAGGCTTCACGAATCGCGTCGCCCCAGCTGAGGGCGTCACCGCCGTGGTGGACCTCATCGAGGACCACCAGGGTGCGTGCAGACTGTGTGAGTCGGCGGTGCACGGAAGCGCGCGCAGCCACCTGCGCGTACGTGACGACGACCCCGTGGTAGTACCGAGCCGGGGCGACATGGGAGTTGCGGAACACCGGGTCGAGGCGGATGTGCAGACGGGCCGCGGCGTCCGCCCACTGGGTCTTCAAGTGCTCGGTGGGCGCCACCACGATGATCTTGTCGACGACGCCGGTACGCAGCAGCTCCTGCGCCAGCGTCAGCGCGAACGTCGTCTTTCCTGCGCCCGGCGTGGCGGCGACGAGAAAGTCCCGCTTGTCCTGCGCGAAGTACTGCTCCAGGGCCTCCTGCTGCCACGCTCGAAGCTTGCCCGCGGTACCCCACGGGGCTCTCTGCGGATAGGACGGTGACAGCACTCGGTCAAGGATAGTCGCCTCCACCGACACTGCTCCGCGGGACGGGGAGGACATGCTCGAAGAGCGCTGTTATGCTTCCGGGTGGCCCGCCGGTGGGCGCGGCCTGACGCGGAAAGCAGGCGATCATGACGAAGCGCGACGAGCAGCCGGACGAGATGCGACGCACCCTGCCGCACACGGTCGGCGACAACGACGGCCCCCACCCCTGGCGGCGGTATGTGGCCATCGGAGACTCGTTCACCGAGGGCGTGGGCGACCCCGAGCCGTCCGCCCCCAATGGCCTGCGCGGCTGGGCGGATCGTGTCGCAGAGGTTCTGGGCACCGGCATCGACGACTTCGCATATGCCAACCTGGCCGTCCGCGGCAAGCTCATCCAGCAGATCATGGACGAGCAGATAGACGCCGCCCTTGAGCTCAAGCCCGACCTGATCACCTTCTGCGCGGGCGGCAACGACGTCATCCGCCCCGGCACCGATCCCGATCACATCGCCGAGCTGTTCGACGAGTCCATTGCGAGACTCGGCCGGGATGGGGCCACGATCGTGGTGTTCACAGGAATCGACGTCACCTTCACGCCGGTCTTCCGACCGTTTCGTGGGAAGATCGCCATCTACAACGAGAACCTGCGCGCGATCGCAGACAAGTACGACTGCATCGTGGCTGATCAGTGGGCCCTCAAAGAGGTCCAGGACGCACGGTTCTTCGCCGAGGACCGGCTGCACATGAACTCCCTCGGCCATCACGAAGTGGCGCGGATGGTGCTGCGTGCGCTGAATGTTCCGAACGATCTGGTGCCGATGCAACCCGACGCGATCGTGCCGCGCACCTGGCGCGAGGCACGCGTCGGCGACATCTCCTGGGCGCGCGAGCATCTGGTGCCGTGGGTCCTGCGCCGACTGCGCCATCAATCCTCGGGCGACACGATCACCGCGAAACGTCCCGAGCCGCTGCCCGTGACCCTCGTGGGCGACAGCCCGGACTGATCCCGATCAGCGACGTGCGCGCCCGAGATGCCACAGGGCGATAGCGCTCGTGGCAGCGACGTTGAGCGAGTCCACGCCGGCTGACATCGGAATCGTGACCACGTCGTGCGCCGAGGCGACGATCTCCGGGGCCAGGCCGGGGCCCTCGGCTCCGAGGATGAGGGCGACCGGACCGGTCGGGTGATAGTCCTGCAGCTCGATCGCGCGCGGATCGAGGGCAAGTGCCGCGACCGTGTATTCCGCGGCGGCGAGAGCGCTACGGAGTTCACGCCACGACGTTGCACGCGCCCACGGCACCTGGAACACGGTTCCCATGCTCACGCGGATGCTGCGGCGGTATAGCGGATCACCGGTGCTCGGCGTGAGAAGCACGCCTGCTGCGCCCAGAGCCGCGGCGTTGCGGAAGATCGAGCCGATGTTCGCCTGATCCGTGATGTTCTCCAGCACGACCACCGGCCGCCCATCGAGGAGGGAGTCGAGCCGGCGAGGTGCGGGACGCTCCACCACCGCGATCACGCCACGGTGCATGTCGAAGCCTGTCACGGCGGCCAGCTCATCCGCCTCCCCCACGAACACATCGACGTCGGAAGCGGTGATCTGCTGAACCTGCGCGAGCCACCGTGGCGCGATGAGCACCGATCGCACGCGGTGGCCGGCGGCGACAGCACGCTCGAGGACGGGCAGGGATTCCGCCACGTACGTGCCGTGTACGGCGTCGGTGGCGCGACGATGGGCCGCGTCCGTCATCGATCGCAGTGGCGCTAGCCGGGGATCCGTCGGGTCGAAGTGCTCGTGTGCGGGCATCGGTCCATCATCGCGCAGGTTGTCCACAGCCGCCTCGCCGTGATGCTCACATGCGCCCGTTCACCCAGCGTCCGACGCCGCCGCGCGGTACTGTGGGCTCACTCAGAAGGGGGAGTTCATGTCTCATACACAACAGCCCGGTGCCGTGCCGGGCGACGCGGGTCCGACCTCGGGTCTCAACGTGAGCAGGATCGCGATGTGGCTCGCGATCGGCATGCTCGTGGCGGCTGCACTGCTGGGCGGCTTCTTCATCATCGTCGGCGACCAGTCCAACGTGGCCGGGCGTGCGTGGCTGACCCTGTTGCTGGTTGCCGCATTCGCCGGTGCTGTTCTCATCGATACGGCGATAACCCGAGGCAGAGACCCCTGGTACCTGGGTGCGTCCACTGTGGTCAACGTGGTGATCGTGGCGGTCGGCCTCCTCAAGATCTGGAACGGCTGGGGCCAGCCCGCTGATACGGCCGATGAACTCGTCTGGTCGGTTCAGATGTTCCGGCTGCTCGGCGTGCTGCTGCTTCTGCGTGCCGCTCTCGGCATCACCCAGCTCTATGTCCCGTTCACGCGCAAGGCGACGACGCCGCCGATTTCGAAGGTCGCGGGCTACGGTGCCATCGCGTTCGGATGGCTGACCGCGCTCGTACTCGCGATTCCGGCGGCGTTCCCCGCCCCCGATTACCCGGACTGGTGGTGGCGTGTGGCCGGGGCCACCGCGCTGATCGCCGTGGTGCTGACGGTGATTCCGCTCATCATCCGCGCCTTTCAGCCCCGCGATGCCGCCTCGAGCGCACCGCAACAGCAGGTTCCGCAGGCCTACGGCCAGCCGGTGTATCCCCCGCAGCAGCAGGGGTATCCGCAGCAGCAGCCGGGGTATCCGCAGCAGCAGCCGGGGTATCCGCAGCAGCAGCCGGGGTACCCGCAGCAGCAGCCGGGGTACCCGCAGCAGCAGCCGGGGTACCCGCAGCAGCAGCCGGAGTACCCGCAGCAGGGGTATCCCGCCCAGCCGGGATATGCGGCTCCGGGGCAACAACCCCGCCAGACGCCTCCGGCACACCAGACACCTCCGGCTAACCCGGCGCAGCAGGGATACCCCACCCCGGGATATCCGCAGCAGCAGGGATATCAGTCCCCCGGGCAGCAGCCGTACTCCACACCGCAGGGGTATCCCCCGGCTCAGGGATACGGTGCTCCCCCGGTGTATCCGGCCCAGCCCGCACCGCCGGTCGTGCCGTCAGCACCCGCCGCCTTCCCCGTCCAGCCCGCGCCGTCGCCAACGCCGGCCGAGGGTGCCCCCGCAGCATCCCCACCACCGCAGGGATCGGGTGTCAACTCGCCTCAGCCGCCCGCAGCGCCGCCCCAGAGCGACGGGCACGGCGGCCACACCTACGACGGCAGCACACCCCAGTGACTCGCAGCTAAACACGTCGAGACGGGTGGGCCGTGGGTGAATGTTCGCACCCACGGCCCATGCGCGCCTGCACGTGGACCCGCGCCAACCCCGGCCCACCAGGCGTCGTGGCCCACATGCCTCGCGCCGACCCCGGGCCACCATGCCCCGCGGCTCACCGTGCGCCCGCCGCGGCGGGGCAGAACGGACCTAGGCTGAAGACGTGAACGCTGTCTCCTTCTCGGTCGCCGACATCTTCCGCGCGGCCGATCTGCTGGCCGGGCATCGCATCGCGATCATCACCGGTGCCGGCATCTCCACGGAGTCGGGAATCCCCGACTACCGCGGCGAAGGTGCCCCGGTGCGGACGCCGATGACGCACGAGCGATTCCTCGCGCAGGATGATGCCGATCGGCGTCGGTACTGGGCCGGCGGTGAGCTGGGCTGGAAGGACTTCTCCACCCGTCAGCCGAATGCGGGACACCTCGCCGTTGCTCGCCTCGAGCGCGAGGGTCTCGCCACCGGAGTCGTCACGCAGAACGTCGATGGCCTCCACCAAGCCGCCGGAAGTCGTCGGGTCGTGGAACTTCACGGCACGGGTCGTCGAGTGCGCTGCCTCGCCTGCGGCCAGGTTTTCGACCGACGTGCGATATCGGCGCGCATCCTCCGCGAGAATCCCTCGTTCGGTCAGAGCGCAGAGGTGAAGCTGGGGCCGGACGGCGACGCGATCCCCGCCGACACCACGGACTTCATCGTTCCTGACTGCACGGTGTGTGGCGGGCTCCTCCGCCCGGACGTGGTGTTCTTCGGAGAGTTCGTGCCGACCGCGACGTTCCGTCTCGCCGAGGGAATCGTGACGGCCGCCGATGCGGTGCTGGTCGCCGGCTCCTCCCTCGTCGTGAACTCCGCGACTCGACTGCTGGAACGTGCGCGTCGGCGTAATCTGCCACTCGTCGTCGTCAATCGCGGTGTCACGCGGTGGGACGACCGCGCGTCGCTGAAACTGGACGGTGCCATCGGTGAAGTCCTACCGGCATTGACGCAGGCGCTGCTGGACTGACATCGTCGGCGCGGCGGAGTCCCAGCGACGGCGCGCTACGCTCACACGGTGACTCTCATCACTCTCGTGCGCCATGGACAGACCGACTGGAACCTCGCCCGCCGTATCCAGGGCTCGACGGACATCCCCCTGAACGACACGGGTCGCCGCCAGGCTCGGGAGGCCGCGGCGGAGCTGACCGTGGGCGATCCCGTGCTGCTCATCTCCAGTGATCTGTCGCGTGCGGAGGAGACCGCGCAGATCATCGGCGCGGCCCGCGGGTGGACCGGACCGGCAACCTTCGCAGCGCTGCGGGAGCGCAACTACGGTGTGGCGGAGGGAATGACCGACACCGAGCTGGTCACTCGCTTCGGATCCTGGCACACCGCGGAGATTCCCGACGCAGAGCCGCGCGAGCAGGTAGCCGAGCGTGCACTTCGGGCGCTCACGGAGATCGCTGCGAGTGTCGATGAGGGCACCCACATCGTCGCGGTCTCGCACGGAGGTGTCATCGGATCGCTGCTGCGGCACCTGACGGGCGAGCCGCTCCCCAGCCTGCGCATCGCCAACGGCTCCGCCCACACGCTGCGCGTCCAAGACGGCACGCTGCGCGTGCACGAGCCGCACCTGCTGCCCGTCGGCTGAATCACATCCGCTCAGCGTCCCGCGCGGCGCAGCACCTCGCGAGCCTGGCGCAGCACCGGTTCATCCACCATGCGACCATCCAGACGGAAGGCTCCGGCTTCACCCGCCGCCGCATCCAGCAGCCGTCGGGCTGACTCGACGTCTGCCTCCGCGGGACGATACGCCCGCCGCACCACCTCCACCTGGGAGGGGTGGATGCACGCGGTCGCGGAGAAGCCACTGGCCGCGCCGTCGCGGCACTCGGCCTCCAGTCCCCCGAGGTCCGGGATGTCCACATGCACGGCGTCGATGGCATGCCGACCGAAGGCCCCCGCGGCCAGCAGCACGCGAGCACGTGCGTGGCGGGCAACATCTCGATACCCGCCATCCTCCCGACGGCTCGATGACCCGCCGAGCGAGGCGATCAGATCCTCCGCGCCCCACATCAGCGCGACCACCGCGGGGTGTGCGGCTATCGCGTCGGACGCCATCACGCCGCGAGCGGTCTCGCACAGCGCGACGACGCTCAGACCGCCACCGATCGCATCCAGCTGCGCCGTCGACTCGGCCTTCGCGAGCATCACCGTGTGAAACGGGCTGCGCCGTACGGCCGCCAGATCCTCGACGAAGTACTCCGAGTCGGCGGCGTTTACCCGCACGATGACCCGATCGGGATCAAGGTCCGCGGTGCTCATCGCGATGCGTGCGTCGTGCTTCGCCGCCGGCAAGACGGCGTCCTCCAGGTCCAGGATGACCGCGTCCGCGCGCTCCAGCGCCTTGCCGTAGCGATCCGGTCGATCGGCGGGACAGAACAGGACCGCGGGACCGTTGTCGAGCACCGCGGCGCTCATCCGGCATTCCGCATCCGCACCAGCACCGTGCGCGTCGCTGTCGCCACCACGGTGCCGTCCTGATTCGTCCCGGTGTGCTCGATGCTCACCAGGCCCTGGCCCGGACGAGATGCAGACGGCCGCTTGCTCACCACCCGCGAAGACACAGTGAGCGTGTCTCCTGCGAACATCGGCGCAGGGAAGGTGATGTCGCTCAATCCCACCTGGGCGATCAGAGTGCCCTGTGTGAGCTGGGCGACGCTGAGTCCGACCATCGTCGACAGCGTCCACATCGAGTTCATCAGCCGCTGACCGAATCCGCTCTCGGCTGCGACCTGCGCGTCGAGATGCAGTGCCTGCGTGTTCATCGTCAGGGTGGTGAACAGCACGTTGTCGGCTTCGGTGGCGGTTCTGCCCGGGCGGTGGACGTAACGCACGCCCTCGTCGAACTCCTCGAAGAACAGGCCCCGCTGCTCGATGACACGCTCCTCGGTCATGACGCCACCCCCAGCGCGCGCGCGATGATCAGCAGCTGCACTTCACTGGTGCCCTCGCCGATCTCCAGGATCTTGGAATCGCGATAGTGGCGCGCCACCGGGTATTCGTTCATGAACCCGTTGCCTCCGAACAGCTGGGTCGCATCCCGAGCATTGTCCATGGCGGCTTCACTGGAGACGAGCTTGGCAATCGCCGCCTCCTCACCAAACGGGCGACCGGCATCGCGCAGCCGGGCGGCGTGCTGCCAGGCGAGGCGCGACGTGTGAACCCGGGTGCGCATCCGCGCGAGCAGGAACTGCACGTGCTGGCGGGTGGACAGCGCCGAGCCGAACACGTTCCGCTTGCCGACGTAGTCCACGGCTGCTTCCAAGCATCCCTCGGCGGCGCCGGTACCCAACGCGGCGATCGCGATCCGACCCTCGTCGAGGATCTCCAGGAAGTTGCGGAACCCGCGGCCGCGTTCACCCAGAAGGTTGTCGGCCGGCACGCGCGTCGACACGAACGTCAGCGGATGTGTGTCGGATGCGTGCCAGCCCACCTTGTCGTACGCGGGTTCCACGGTGAAACCCGGCGTGCCGTTCGGCACGATGATCGTGGAGATCTCGCGCTTGCCGTTCGCCGCTGTCCCGGTGACGGCGGTGACGGTGACGAAGCGCGTGATCGCCGTGCCGGAGTTCGTGATGAACTGCTTGCTGCCGTCGATCACCCACTCCTCCCCGTCGAGGCGAGCGGTGGTGCGGGTGGCTCCGGCGTCGGATCCGGCTTCGGGCTCCGTGAGCCCGAAGCCGGCGAGCGCCCTACCTGCCAGCAGATCAGGCAGCAGTTCCGCCTGCTGCTCCGGTGTCCCGAACTTGAAGATCGGCATGGCGCCGAGGCTCACGCCGGCCTCCAGCGTGATGGCCAGCGACTGATCGGCACGGGCGATCGCCTCGATCGCCAACCCGAGGGCGAAGTAGCTGCCGCCCTGCCCGCCCAGGTCCTCCGGGAACGGAAGCCCGAACAGCCCGAGCTCCCCCATGGCGGCGACGACGTCGAGCGGCAGGGTGTGGGTGCGGTCGGCCTCATAAGACGCCGGAGCGACGACCTCGTCGGTGAAAGCTCGCACCAGACCCGCGAGTTCGCGTTCTTCCTCGGTGAGTTCCATGCTCATGCGGGTTCCTCTGTCTCCTCGTGGGTGAAATGGGCGACGATCTGGTCGCGTCGCACGTGATCGCCCACACGCGCATCGATGGTCACAGTCCCGTCCGCCGGCGCGAGCACCGGGTGCTCCATCTTCATCGCCTCGATGACCACCACCCGGTCCCCGGCGGCGATGGCTCCGCCCGGGTGGACAGCGACGACGTTGCCCGGCATGGGCGCCTTCAGTGCAGGGTCGACAGCGCCCACACCGCGGTCGCGCTCGCTGCGGCGCTTCTCCCCCAGTTCACGGCGCCCGATCGGCGTGAATCGTGCGGTGAGGCCGTCTGCGTGCGCCCAGACCGCACCATCGGGGTCTGCCGCGGACAGGGCGTCGGCGGGTAGCGTGGCAACGAGGCCCACCGTGTGGATCTCGCCATCATCGGCGATCAGCGTGACGGTTCCGCGATGATCCGGAGCGCCGAGACGGAAACCGGCGAGCGATCGCCACGGACCTGTCGGCGCGACGTCTCCGTTTTGCGGGACGGACGCTGCGGCAACGCTCAGCAACGCGGCAGTCGGGTCCGAATCGCGAAACGGCGGAAGCCTGTCGATGAGTCCGGTGTCCATATCTCCCGCGCGAACGTGCTCGTCGTCGAGAAGCGAACGCAGGAAGCCGATGTTCGTGTCGACACCGAGCAGCACGGTCTCCGCGAGCGCATCACGAAGACGCGTCACGGCGGCATCGCGGTCGTCAGCCCAGGCGATGACCTTGGCGATCATCGGGTCGTAATCGGCTGTCACGACGGAGCCGGTCGCCACCGCCGAATCCGTTCGAACTCGCGCGGCACGCTGCCAGAGGAGCACGTCACCCGTTGCCGGCAGGAAGCCGCGCGTCGGGGTCTCCGCGTAGACGCGAGCTTCAACAGCGTGACCGGTGAACGTGACGTCGTCCTGTGTGAGTGCCAACGGCTGGCCCGCAGCCACCCGCAGCTGGAGTTCGACGAGGTCGAGCCCGGTGACCATCTCTGTGACGGGGTGCTCCACCTGCAGCCGCGTGTTCATCTCGATGAAGAAGAACTCATCCGGTCGGTCGGCGGCGACCAGGAACTCGACGGTGCCTGCCCCCACGTAGTCGACGCTCGCCGCAGCTCGGCATGCGGCCGCGCCGATGCGCTCGCGTGTGGTGGCATCGATCAGTGGCGACGGAGCCTCCTCGACGACCTTCTGATGGCGGCGCTGCAAGGTGCACTCGCGTTCGCCGAGATGAATGACCGTGCCCTGCTGGTCGGCGAACACCTGCACCTCGATGTGTCGGGGGCGCTCGATGAGCCGCTCCAAGAGGAGCGAATCATCGCCGAAGGATGCCGCAGCCACACGTCGTGCGGTCGCGAGGGCGTCGTCGAGGTCGGTGGCAGCCCGCACCACCTGCATTCCCTTCCCGCCGCCCCCGGCCGACGGCTTCACCAGCAGCGGGAAGCCGACCTCGGCAGCTCGGCTGCGGATCTCGTCGTCCGTGAGGCCGCGCGCGCTGAAGCCGGGGACCGTGGGAACGCCGGAGGCTGCAACATGATCCTTGGCGCGGATCTTGTCGCCCATCACGTCCAGCGCGTTCTCGCCGGGCCCGATGAACACGACTCCTGCCGCAGCACACGCATGACCGAACGCCACGTTCTCCGACAGGAATCCATAGCCGGGGTGGATCGCCTCAGCACCGCTCTCTCGCGCGGCGGCGATGACCGCATCGATGCTGAAGTAGCTCTCGGCGGCGGGAGCAGGACCCAGGCGCACGGCATGATCTGCCTCCCGCACGTGCGGGGCGGTGGCGTCGGCGTCACTGTAGACGGCGACGGAGCGGATGCCCAGGCGCCGCAGGGTGCGTATCACGCGGCGCGCGATTTCGCCCCGATTGGCGACGAGCACCGTACGGAAGGGCGGAGGCGGAGAGGTCGGCATCGTCATGTCCCTCACATCCGGAAGAGGCCGAAGCGGCTGTCAGCGAAGGGCACGCGCCCGACCACGTCGAGGGCGAGACCGAGCAGGTCACGGGTCTGGAGGGGGTCGACGATTCCGTCATCCCATAGGCGTGCGGTGGCGTAGTAGGGGTTGCCCTGACGTTCGTACTGCTCTCGGACGGGCGCCCGGAAGGCTTCTTCCTCGTCGGTGCTCCACTCTCCGCCACCGGCTTCGATCTGATCCCGCTTGACGGTGGAGAGCACGCGCGCCGCCTGCTCTCCACCCATCACCGAGATCCGGCTGCCGGGCCACGCCCAGAGGAACCGCGGCGAGTAGCCTCGGCCGCTCATGGCGTAGTTTCCCGCGCCGAATGATCCTCCGACGATGACGGTCAGCCGCGGCACCCGACAAGTGGCGATGGCGGTGACCATCTTCGCCCCGTCCTTGGCGATCCCGCCCGCTTCCGCGTCACGGCCCACCATGAACCCGGTGATGTTCTGGAGGAAGAGGAGCGGGATGCCGCGCTGGTCGCACAGCTCGACGAAGTGGGCGCCCTTGAGAGCCGATTCGCTGAGCAGCACGCCATGATTGGCGATGATGCCCACCGGATGACCGTGCAGGCGGGCCCACCCCGTCACGAGCGTCGTGCCGTACTCGCTTTTGAACTCCGTGAAGTCGGAGCCGTCGACGAGACGCGCGATCACCTCGCGTGGATCGTAGGGCTGATTGACGTCCACCGGCACGACGCCGTACAGCTCAGTGGGGGCGACAACGGGATCCTGCGTGTCCACGACATCCCAGGCGAGGGGCCCGGGCGCCGGGAGGGTCGCAACGATGTCGCGGACGATCTCCAGCGCATGATCGTCGTCTTCGGCCAGGTGGTCCACGACCCCGGAGCGGCGGGCGTGAACTTCGCCACCGCCGAGCTCTTCGGCGGTCACGGTCTCACCGATCGCCGCTTTCACGAGGGGCGGGCCACCGAGGAAGATCGTGCCCTGTCCGCGCACGATCACCGTCTCATCGCTCATCGCCGGGACGTACGCTCCGCCCGCGGTGCTGGAGCCGAGCACCGCAGCGATCTGCGGGATGCGCTGCGCGCTCATGCGGGCCTGGTTGTAGAAGATCCGACCGAAGTGGTCTCGATCGGGAAAGACCTCGTCCTGCTGCGGGAGGAATGCCCCGCCGGAATCGACGAGTGAGATCACGGGAAGGCGGTTCTCTTCGGCGATCTCCTGCGCGCGCAGGTGCTTCTTCACCGTAAGCGGGTAGTAGGTGCCGCCCTTCACGGTGGCGTCGTTCGCGATGACCATGACGTGTCGCCCGTGGACGAGCCCGATTCCGGCTACCACGCCAGCGGCGGCCGCCTGCCCGTCGTACAGCCCGTCTGCCGCGAGGGCGCCGATCTCCAGGAACGGGCTGTCGACGTCGAGCAATCGGTCGACCCGCTCTCTCGCGAGAAGCTTCCCGCGCGCGAGGTGCTTCTCGCGTGCCTGGTCGGATCCCCCACGGGCGACCCGTGAGAGACGGCCGACAAGATCATCGCGCAGGGCGCCTTGTGCCGCAGCGTTCTCGTGGAACGCCTCATCCTGAACCACTGCGCTGGTAAGCCGGGTCATGTGTCCTCGCGATCGTGGCTGCTCTGCCGGTGTCGTCGGGATTCAGTTAATGTCTACTAACTGGAATGTACGCTAACGCGGAAGGAGCACGATGACAAGACCCACCACACACCGGGATCGCGCCAAGGCCGAACGACGTGCATCCCTCGTCACCGCGGCCGCGCGGCTGTTCGCGGCGCATGGTTACGCCGCCGTCACCATCGACCAGCTCGGAACCGCAGTCGGTATCAGCGGGCCGGCCGTGTATCGGCACTTCCCCGGCAAGCAGATGGTGCTGGAGGAGCTCCTCGTGGGTGTCAGCACACGCCTGCACGAGGGCGGTCGCGAGGTCTGTGCCGCCGGATCGCCGCCGTCTGAGACGCTGCGAGCGCTGGTCGAGTTCCATACCCGCTTCGCTCTCGTCGAGACCGACGTCATCCGCGTCCAGGACCGCGATCTCCCGTCCCTGAATCCGTTGGCCCGGGATCAGGTGCGCACGTTGCAGCGCGCCTACGTCGACGACTGGGTCGCGACTCTGCGCGCGCTCGATCCGACGCTCTCCGATCCGCTCGCGCGACTGCGCGTTCACGCGGTCTTCGGACTCCTCAACTCCACGCCCCATGCGTTGCGGGGCTCCCGCGCCGACCGCGCCGTGGCGGCGAACGAACTCGCCGCGGCGGCGTGGGCGGCGCTGACCGCCGCGGCATCGCCGATCGGCGATGCACCCCGCGCGTAGGCTCGGGAGCGTGCACGCGAACGACTCCCCCACGCCGCCGCAGAACGATCCGACCACGCCCCGATCGCGGGGCACGTCGCGCCGGCAGTTTCTGCAGGGCGGCGCGATGGATTCTCCCCCGACATGCTTCCGGTGCTGTCGACGCTCGCTCGGGAGTTCGCGGTCTTCGACAACTGGTATGCGGCGGTGCCGACCCAGACGTACGCCAACCGCTCATTCTTCCACGCATCCACCTCCCATGGTTTTTTTGACCAACCACGGCGGCGGCTATCGGAAGTGGCTCACCGATCGGGATGCCGACGCGCGCGACCTACGAGTGAGGCTCAACCTCTCCACGCCGCGGGATCCGGCGGCCTGCCCTCCGTGGCATCGATGTGGACTCCGCCCAATCCCGACGCCACTCTCGACAGTCTGACGATGAAATCCAGCAAGACGGCGCTGACCCCACCGGCGCGAGGACTTCTCGGGCTCCTGATGGAGGGGGAAGGGCTTGCTGGCGGGGCGGCGCCGAAGACCTACGCCGACGCCTTCACCCTTCTCGAGGAATACGGTCACGGGCTGTTCGGCGAACGTTGAGGACGAAGGCCGCGGACGATCCGTCCGCGGCCCCGCCCTCAGGCCACGAGCAGCGCGCGCGCCGGATCCTCGAGAATTCGCGCCACGTCGACCAGGAATCGTGCGCCCTGCTCCCCGTCCACCAGGCGGTGATCGAACGACAGGCTCAGGGTCATCACCTCGCGGAGGGCGATCTCGCCGTCGTGCTCCCACGGACGTCGCAGTGCCGCACCGATGGCCAGGATCCCCGCCTCCCCCGGGTTCAGGATCGGCGTGCCCGCCTCGATCCCGAATGTTCCGATGTTCGTCAGGGAGAAAGTGCCACCCGACATGTCGGCGGGCGCCGTGCGCCCCCCCCGCGCGGTTGCCGCCAGCTCGCGGATCGCGTCCGACAGCCCAGGAAGCGCCAGTGCGCCGACGTCGCGGATCACGGGCACGACGAGCCCGCGCGGGGTCGCCGCCGCGATCCCGAGATTGATGCGCCGCAGTTGGACGATCTCCTGTGCCTCTTCATCCCAGCGCGAATTGAGCTCGGGCGTGCGTCGCAACGCGAGCGACACCGCTTTCGCGACGACGGCGAGGGGTCCGATGCGATGCTCCGCGAGCTCCCGGTCGTCTCGAAGCCTACGCACGAGCGCCATCGTCTCGGTCACGTCGACCGTGTGAAAACACGTGACATGAGGTGCGGTGAAGGCGCTGCGCACCATGGCGGCCGCCGTGTGCTTGCGCACACCGCGGATCGGGATCCGGATCTCGTCTGCATCCGCCACGCTCGCCTGGGGCGCGATCGCCGGGGCCGCGACTCCGACCGCGGCCGAGACGTCTTCGCGGGTGATGAGCCCGTCTGGCCCCGTGCCGGTGAGCTGCTCCAGGTCGACACCAAGGTCGCGAGCAAGCCTGCGGACGGGCGGGGTGGAGCGTGGCCGTTCGGCTCGCTCCGCCGGCGTGGATGGTGCGGGAGCCGTGATCGTGGCCGTGGGTGACGATGACGGCGTCTCGCCACCGCCGCGCCGCTTGCGCATCGGTCGGGCTGTACTGGTGGGTGCCGCGCCGTATCCGACCAGGTTGGGCGGAACCACTTCGTCCGTCACCGTGTCCGTGGTGGGCTCGGGTGCGCCCCCACCCGTGTCGAAGGAGATCAGTACCGATCCCACCTCCACGACGGTGCCGGCTTCCGCATGAAGCGCAGCCACCGTGCCTGCATACGGAGACGGGAGGTCGACCACCGCCTTCGCCGTCTCGACCTCGGCGATCGGCTGGTTGATGGTGACGGTGTCGCCGACCGCGACATGCCACTGGATCAGCTCCGCTTCGGGGAGCCCCTCCCCCAGATCCGGGAGACGGAAATCGGTGGTCGAAGTCACAGGGTCACTCCCGTCAGGCTGTTGGGGCGTCCGAGAGCGCGGTCCACGCCGTCGAGGATCCGATCCAGATCCGGAATGTGGCTGTGCTCCAGCTTGGACGGCGGATACGGAATGTCGTGGCCGGTCACGCGCACGGGCGCAGATTCCAGATACTCGAAGTCCCGCTCAGTCACGGACGCGACGATCTCAGCGCCCACACCCGCCTCGCGGGCGGCCTCATGGGTCACGACAAGGCGACCGGTGCGCCGCACCGAGGCATCGACGGTGTCGTAGTCGACAGGAGAGATAGAGCGGAGATCGATCACCTCGATCGAGACGCCCTCGTCCTCCGCGGCAACGGCCGCATCCATCGCGGTGCGCACCTGCGCGCCGTAGGTCACGAGCGTCACGTCCGTTCCGGGACGCACGACGCGGGCGAGTCCCATCGGCGCCGCATCGGCGAGATTGGCGTCCAGATCGACGTCCCCCTTGGTGTGGTACAGCCGTTTGGGCTCCAGGAACACCACGGGATCATCGCTGGCAATCGCCTGCTGCAGCATCACGTTCGCGTCCTGCGGATTGGACACCGCCACCACGCGTAGCCCCGCCGTGTGGACGAAATAGGCCTCTGGGGACTCCGAGTGATGTTCCGCGGCCCCCACGCCACCCGCCCAGGGCACTCGGATGGTGAGCGGCATCTTCACACGTCCGAGGGTGCGGTAGTGCAGCTTTGCCACCTGGCACACCAGCTGGTCGAAGGCCGGATACATGAAACCGTCGAACTGGATCTCCACGACCGGACGGAACCCGCGCATCGCCAGGCCTACGGCGGTTCCCATGATGCCCGCCTCGGCCAGCGGCGTGTCGATCACGCGCTTCGCGCCGAACTCGTCGAGCAGGCCCTCGGTGATGCGGAACACCCCACCGAGCCGACCGACGTCCTCGCCCATCACGAGCACTCGCTCATCGCGGCGCATCGCAGTCTGGAGCGCGGAATTCAGGGACTTGCCCATCGTCATGGTGGTCATCGTGCATCCCCCTCGAACCCGGCGAGGTACGCGGCGAACTGCGTACGCTGACGCTCCAGCGCGGAGTGCGGTTCCGCGTAGACGTGGTCGAACACTTCGATCGGTGCGCGGTTCTCGATGCTGAGGCACGCGGCCCGCACGTCAGCGCCCAGAGCGTCCGCTTCGGCCGCGATCTCAGCGGCGAACGCGTCGTCGAACTCGCCGATCGAGCGGAGGAAGGTCTCGACGCGCGTCAGCGGATCGCGTGTGCGCCAGAGCTCCAGTTCTGATTCGTCGCGGTATTTCGTCGGGTCATCGGAGGTGGTGTGCGGTCCCATGCGGTAGGTGACCGCCTCGATGAACACCGGGCCCTGACCGGACCGAGCCTGACTGAGCGCCCAGCGCATCGCCGCGAAGCACGCGAGCACATCGTTGCCGTCCACCCGGACGCTCGGGATGCCGAAGCCGGGCGCGCGTCCGGCGATCGGCGCCGCAGCCTGCACGCCCACCGGCTCCGAGATGGCCCACTGGTTGTTCTGACAGACGAAGATCACGGGGGCTGCGAACGAGGCGGCGAACACCATCGCCTCGTTGACATCCCCCTGGCTGGTGGCCCCGTCACCGAAGTAGGCCACGGCGACCTGGTCCTGACCGTCGCGCTGGATGCCCATCGCGTAACCCACCGCGTGCAGCGTCTGCGCGCCGATGATGATCTGCATGGTGGCGGTGTTGATCTCGTAGGGGTCATAGGTGGAGTTGCGCTCACCACGCCACGTGTTCACCAAATCGCTCGTCGTGGCCCCGCGTGCATAGACCACGCCGAGTTCGCGATAGCTCGGAAAGACGAAGTCGTCGCCACGCAGCGCTCGGGCCGTGCCGAGCTGGGCTGCCTCCTGACCCAGGCTCGGAGCCCACAGGCCGAGCTGCCCCTGGCGCTGCAGCGAGAAGCCCTCGCTGTCGATGCGTCGGACCATCGTCATGTCGCGCAGCAGCTCCCGCAGGTCCGTCGCGGTGAGGTCCGAAACGTACGAATCCAGATCCCCGTCCGCAATGCGCGTGCCCTGTGCGGTGATGAGCGTATGAATGCGCCCGGTCCCGGTGGCGGGATCCGCCGTCGCTCCCAGCGTGTACACCATTGTGTGCCTCCTTCGCGCTTCGCCTCGTGAGCTCCGCGCGTCGACCGGCGACATTGCCGGATTGTGGCCAGCGTAGGCGCGCTCATCACCTCGCTCAACCAAATGTGACAGGCATGAGCAACATGCGCCATGCTCGCGATCGATGTCCTGCTAATCTTGCGCAGTATGACAACCCTGGACCGGACCGATCTGGAACTGCTCGCCGCACTGTCGGACGAGCCCCGTGCCACCGTCGTGGCACTGGCGGATCGGCTGGGGCTGTCACGCAACACGGTCCAGGCGCGCATGACGCGACTGGAGCGCGGTGGGGTCTTCCTCTCGTTTCAACGATCGATCTCGTCGACCGCGCTCGGATTCCCGCTCGAAGCCGTGGTGAGTGTGGGCGTGCGCCAGAGCGAACTTCCTCGGATCATCTCGGAGATCGCACGGATCCCCGAGGTTGTCCAGGGGCACGGGCTGAGCGGACAGGTCGACCTGCTGATTCGCGTCGCGTGTCGTGACGCCCGACACCTGTTCGACACGGATGCCCGCATCCTCGCCGTCGAGGGCGTGGAGCGGACCGAGACCTCGCTTGTCATGGGCGAGGTCATCCCCTACCGCCTGGGCGGCCTCATGGAGCTGGCGCGTCGCGACGCCTGAGGCTCACGGCAGCGCGAGGAACTCTCGAATCGCGCGTGCGGCCGGCTCCGGAGTCTCTTAGTGGATCAGGTGAGGCTCACGACAGCGCGAGGAACTCTCGAATCGCCCGTGCGGCCGGCTCCGGAGTCTCGTAGTGGATCAGGTGGCCCACATCGGGGATCTCGACCAGTCGCGCGTCCGCGAACATCGTCACCAGCACACGCTCCTTCTCGATCGGCGTGATGTCGTCCTTCTGCGCGGCGACCAGCAGCGTGGGGACGGCGATCGCCGCTGCTGATTCACGAACATCGTGCGACACGCTCGTCACGAACGCGTCATGGAGCTGGGATCGATCCGCGAACCGGGAGAAGTAGGTGTCGTGCTGGTCGTGAATGAACCGGCGCAGATGAGGGTCGCGTGTCTTGGCCATCGTGATGCTCATGACGCGCACGATGATGCGGGAGCGGAGCAACCAGGTGCCCACTCGCGCGGGCAGGTGCGCGCCCGCCCAGTAATAGAAGACAGCGAGCCGTGTCATGATTCCGCGCGGGCCCTCCAGAGCCGGTGCGCCGATCGGGTTCACCAGGATCAGCCTCGGGGTACGCAGGCCGCGGGCCACCGCAGCGGAGGCCACGATCGATCCGAACGAGTGCCCCAGGATGATCGCGCCCGGCGCCACTCGCGCGAAGTCCACCAGCCAGTCCACGTAAGCGCTCAGGTCGTGTCGTCGCCCCGGAAGCGGTGCCGTCTCGCCGAAGCCGGGAAGATCCGGAGCGATGAAGCGGACGTTCGGAAGCTGCGCGAAGACCGGCTCCAGGCCGTGGTGCTCGCCGCGGAACCCGTGCACGGCGATGATCGTGGTGTCCGCGTTCTCCGGTCCGTACGTCCAATACGCGGTCCGTCCGCCCCCTGCCGGCGCTTCGTGACGAGTCACGGGGATGCGGGAGAGCTGCGCGGCGTACGGGGATGACACGCTGTCGATCCTAACGGCGACACCTGCGGGACACCCGGATGTCGGAGCCGCGCGGTAGCGTGCCGACATGGACATGATTCTCGTACCGGGCCTGTGGCTCGACGCACGCTCATGGGACCCGGTGATCCCGGCTTTGAATGATGCAGGATTCCGCCCACTTCCCCTGACGATGCCGGGCACTGGTCGCCCGGCTGACGGGGTGGCAGACATCGGGATCCAGGACTGGGTGAACGCTGTCGTGGCAGCGATCGACGCCGCCGACGAGCCCGTCGTGCTGGTCGGTCACTCGGGGGGCGGCAATGTTGTCTGGGGTGCCGCGGACCGACGACCCGAGCGCGTCGCGCGTGTCATCTTCGTCGATACCGTGCCTCCCGCCCCGGATCGCGGCATCAGCGAGTTTCCCGTCGTTGACGGGCTCATTCCCTTCCCCGGCTGGGACTTCTTCCCCGAGGAGGACGTGTATGACCTCACCCCCGAGCACCGTGCCGCCACCGCCGACCTCGTGGGCTCCATCCCGCCCCGGGTGCCCACCGAGCCCCTCGCTCTGACCGACGAGCGCCGGTACCGGGTTCCCGTCACGCTGCTGATGGGATCACTCGATGAGAAGGAGCTCGAGGGGATGCTCACCGAGTGGGGGCCGTACGCGGCGGAGTACACGGCCATCGCTGACCGCACCGTGGTCAAGCTCGATACCGCCCACTGGCCGCAGTTCTCCGCACCCGAGCGGCTCACCGACGCGCTGGTCAGCGCAGTTCGCTCCTGAACCACGCAGGAAACTGAACCACGCAGGAAACTGAACCACGCAGGAAACTGAACCGCGCAGGAAACGACGAAGGGCCCGACCATCTGGTCGGGCCCTTCGTCGCGGCGATTACTTGCCGAAGTTCTTGAAGCGCTGGTTGAACTTCTCGACGCGGCCGGCCGAGTCCATGATGCGCTGCTTGCCCGTGTAGAACGGGTGTGAAGCCGACGAGATTTCCACGTCGATGACCGGGTACTCGACACCGTCGAGCTCGATCGTCTTGTCCGAGGACACGGTCGAACGGGTGAGGAAGGTATCGCCCGAGCCCAGGTCGCGGAAAACGACGGGCTTGTAGTCGGGGTGGATGTCAGTCTTCATTGGATTCCTTGCGGGATGGGAGGTGTGCGGAAGAAAAGTCTGTGGCGACGAGCACCAAAGATCGAGTCTATCAGACTCAGGGCTCAGCTTGCCCGAGCGGCGTAGCGTCCGTCGGACGACGTCAGCCGGATCGGAAGGCCGAAGGTCTCACTGAGGTTGGCCTCGGTGAGGACCTCGGTGATGGGCCCCTGCGCAACAGCGCGACCGTCGCGCAGCAGCAGAGCGTGGGTGAAGCCGACGGGGATCTCCTCGACGTGATGGGTGACCATCACCATCGCGGGAGTCATCGGCTCCTGGGCATACTGGGACAGAAGAGCGAGGAGCTCTTCACGCGCTCCGAGGTCGAGGCTCGCAGTCGGCTCATCAAGCAGCAGCATCTCCGGATCCGTCATCGCCGCACGGGCGATCTGGACCCGCTTCTGCTCACCGTCACTCAGGGTGCCGAACGCGCGGTCGGCGAGCGCCGTGAGCTTCCAGTCGGCGAGCACCTCGTCGGCACGGTCGGTGTCCATGCCGTCGTACTGCTCGTTCCAGCGACCGAGCACGGAGTACGCGGCGGTCATCACGACATTGCGCACCGTCTCGTCACCGGGGATGCGTCGCGCCATCGCCGTTGAGGCGAAACCGATGCGCGGGCGGATCTCGAACACGTCCGAACGGCCGAGGGTCTCCCCCAGCACGTCCACCTCACCGGTGGTGGGGTGATCGATGGTCGCAGCCATGCGCAGCACGGTGGTCTTGCCTGCCCCGTTAGGGCCGAGGACCACCCAGCGCTCGTCCTCTTCGACGGACCAGTCGAAAGCGTCGACGATGTGACGACCATTGCGACGCACGACGACGTCGCGGAATTCGAGAACGCGGGACATGCTCTCAGCCTATCGGCTGGCGGCGATGACCTCCGCGTACAGCGCCCGCGTTTCGGCGGCGATCTGCGCCCAGCTGAAGCTCTCGGTGGCGCGCTTTCGCCCCGCCGCGCCATAGGCGCGAGCCGTCTCCGGGTCAGAGACCACCTCGGTGAGCACCCGCGCGAGATCGGCCACGTAGCGGTCCGGATCCACCGGCGTGCCGGTGCCGTCCTGCACCTGCTCGATCGGCACCAGCCGGCCGGTGACGCCGTCTACGACAACCTCGGGGATACCGCCCGTCGCCGTTCCCACCACGGCCGCGCCACACGCCATCGCCTCCAGGTTGACGATGCCGAGCGGCTCGTACACCGAGGGGCATACAAACGTGGTGGCGCTCGTCAGGATCGCGCACAGCTCATCGCGCGGCAGCATGTCCTCGATCCAGACCACGCCCTCGCGTGTCTCGCGCAGGCCCGCGACCAGCGCGCGCACCTCGTCCATGATCTCGGCAGTGTCCGGCGCGCCGGCACACAGCACCACCTGAACGTCCTCGGGCAGCTGAGCCACGGCGCGGAGCAGGTAGGGCAGTCCCTTCTGGCGGGTGATGCGCCCCACGAAGACGACGGAGGGGCGATTCGGGTCGATGCTGTACCGCGCGAGCACGGCGGCATCATCGACGGGACGCCAGGCGTCCACATCGATGCCGTTGTAGATGACCTTGACCTTTGCCGGATCGAGCGCGGGATACGAACGCAGGATGTCCTGACGCATCCCCTCGCTCACCGCGATGACCGCGGCAGCACCTTCCATCGCCGTCTTCTCGATGTAGCTGGACACGGCGTATCCGCCGCCGAGCTGCTCGGCCTTCCACGGGCGCAGCGGCTCGAGGCTGTGCGCCGTGGTCACGTGCGGAATGCCGTGCAGGAGTCCGGCGACATGGCCCGCGAAACCCGCGTACCAGGTGTGCGAGTGCACGACATCGGCACCCGCGACATCGCCGACGATCTCCAGGTCGATCCCGAGGGTCTGGATCGCCGCGTTCGCATTCGCCAGCTCCCCCGGCGTGTCGTATGACGTGGTGTCAACCTCCGGGCGTGGCGCGCCGAACGCGCGCACCTGAACCTCGGTCCCGCTGTCTCGCAGCGATTTCACCAGCTCAGTGGCGTGTACACCCGCACCTCCGTAGATGGCCGGCGGGTACTCCTTCGTCACAATGTCGACGCGCATGTGAGGAACGCTAGTACAGACCGGCCCCAACCCCTAGGTTGGTGTCATGCCAGCAGCTCCAAAGGTCTTGGGAATCGTCCTAGCCGGTGGTGAGGGGAAGCGGCTGATGCCGCTGACCGCCGACCGGGCGAAACCCGCAGTGCCGTTCGGCGGTCAATACCGTCTGATCGACTTCGCCATCTCCAACCTCATCAACTCCGGTCTTCGTCAGATCGTCGTGCTGACGCAGTACAAGTCGCATAGCCTTGATCGCCACATCTCTCAGACGTGGCGCATGTCGGCTCTGCTCAACTCGTACGTCGCGTCGGTGCCCGCTCAGCAGCGCCTCGGGAAACGGTGGTTCACCGGGTCCGCGGACGCCATTCTGCAGAGTCTGAACCTGATCAACGATGAGAAGCCCGACATCGTGATCGTGATCGGTGCTGATCACGTGTACCGGATGGACTTCCGTCAGATGCTCGATGCGCATATCGCATCGGGAGCGCGAGCCACCGTGGCCGGCATCCGCCAGCCCATCGCGCTGGCCAATCAGTTCGGCGTGATCGATGTGGAGCCCGAGCAGAACGACCGCATCCGCGAGTTCCTCGAAAAGCCCAACGACGCAGTCGGACTGGCCGATTCCCCCGGTGAGGTGCTCGCCTCGATGGGCAACTACATCTTCGACGCGGATGCCCTCATCGAAGCCGTCGAGGCCGACGGCGAAGACACCACGTCCGGTCACGACATGGGCGGCGACATCATCCCCTACTTCGTCGATCGTGGCGAAGCCGGTGTGTACGACATGGTGCGCAACGAGGTTCCCGGATCGACGCCGCGCGACCGCTGGTACTGGCGAGACGTGGGTACGATTGACTCCTTCTTCGACGCGCACATGGACCTCATCGCCACGCTGCCGATCTTCAACCTGTACAACACTGAGTGGCCGATCTACGCGCAGGCGCTGAACTCGCCGCCGGCGAAGTTCGTGCGCGATGGTGTGGGTCGTATCGGCAATGCCATCGACTCGATCGTGTCGCTGGGCTCGGTGCTGTCCGGTACCCATCTGGAGCGCAGCGTCGTCGGGCCCTGGACGCTCGCGGCAGGCGGGTCGACCATCACTGATTCGGTGCTGTTCGATCGGGTCGAGGTGGGCCTCGGGGCGCGTGTGAATCGCGCGATACTCGACAAGAACGTCGTGCTCGAAGACGGTGCCACCGTGGGCGTCGATCGAGAACGAGACCTCGCCCGTGGGTTCACTGTCACAGACAGCGGGCTGACCGTTGTCGGCAAGGGCGTCCGCGTCCCCCGCTGACGAGTGACGCCGCCCGCTGACGAACGAGGGGTGGAGAGCGCGCACCGCGCTCTCCACCCCTCGTCGTTCACGCGTTGTCACGCGATGTGAGGCGTCCGCGCGGTGCCGATAGGCTCGCCGTATGCCGCGTGTTCTCGTCGTCCTCGATGCTGATTCCACCCTCATCCGAAACGAGGTGATCGAACTGATCGCCGATGAAGCCGGTCGTGGCGCCGAGGTTGCGGCCGCCACCGAAGCGGCCATGCGCGGCGAGATCGACTTCGCCGCCAGCCTGCGATCACGCGTCCAGCAGCTCGCCGGCGTTCCTGTCGCGGCCTTCGAGCGCGTCCTTGCCCGTATCGAGCCGACGCCGGGTGTTCGTGATCTGATCGCCGCCGTTCACGCGCGCGGCGGCGTCGTGGGCGTGGTCTCCGGCGGTTTTCACGAGATTCTCGATCACATCGCCCCTGCTCTCGGCGTGGACGTCTGGCGCGCGAACCGACTCTCCGTCGCAGACGGCACCCTCACCGGCGAGGTGGATGGACCCATCCTCGATGCTCAGGCCAAGGCAGACGGCCTGCGAGCGTGGGCCGACGAGCATGGCTGCGACGTGACGATCGCGATCGGCGACGGGGCCAACGATCTGCTCATGATGGCTGCCGCGGATCTCGGCCTCGCCTTCAACGCCAAGCCGCGCGTGCGCGCCGAAGCGGACCTGGTGATCGGCCCGGTATCGCTCGCCGAGGTGATCCCGCTCCTTCCCTGACGCGCCGCGCGTGCTTCAGAGGGTCAGTGTCCCATGCCGAGGCCGCCGTCGACGGGGATCACCGCGCCCGAGATGTAGGCGGCATCGTCCGACGCCAGCCACGTGACCACGCCGGCGACCTCGTCGGCCGCGGCGAAGCGCCCGGCGGGGATGCTGCGCTTGTACTCGGCCTGCGTCTCTTCCGGGAGCGCAGTGGTCATGTCAGTCTCGATGAAACCCGGGGCGACGACGTTCGCCGTGATGTTGCGCGCACCCAGCTCGCGAGTCAGCGACCGAGCGAATCCGACGAGCGCGCTCTTGGAGGCGGCGTAGTTGATCTGGCCGGCTGAGCCGTAGAGGCCGACGACGGAGGAGATGAGGATGACGCGGCCGTACTTGCGGCGCAGCATGTTCTTCGATGCTCGCTTCACCACGCGGAAGGTGCCGCCCAGGTTGGTGTTCACCACCGAGTCGAAGTCGTCCTCGCTCATACGCAGCAGCAGCATGTCCTTGGTGATTCCCGCATTGGCCACGAGAACGTCGATGGGGCCGAGCTTCGCTTCGACCTCCGTGAACGCGGCGTCGACGGCGGCGGCGTCCGTGACATCGGCTCGAACGGTCAGCGTGCCTTCCGGACCTTCTCCAGAACGCGCCGTCACCGCGACCGTGTAGCCATCGCGCACGAAGCGCTCGGCGATGGCGCGCCCGATGCCCCGGTTTCCACCGGTCACCAGAACGACGCGTGCGGGAGCGGAATCGGTGGTCATGGAGCCTCCAGAACTCTTGTGAACGAGACTCCAGCTTATCGGCGCCGGATTGACATGACCGCTCGCCCGGACCACGCTGGAATCCGGCGATCACGCCCCGAAAGGACTTCTCATGAGCACGCCCGACGGCACCAACCCTTACGAGCCGACCGCACCCAGCGCGCCGAGCGATCCCTACGCTGCTCCCGCAGCCGCTCCCTCCGACCCCTACGGCGCCCCGGCCGCGCCCGCAGACCCGTATGGCCAGGCACCCGCCGCTGACCCGTACGCGGCACCGGCGGACCCGTACGGTCAGGCACCCGCTGCTGACCCGTACGCCGCACCTGCTGCCGACCCGTATGGTCAGGCACCCGCCGCTGCCCCGTACGGCCAGGCACCCGCCGCCGACCCCTACGGCCAGGCGCCCGCTGGTGGCTACGGCGCGCCGGCCGGCGACGCGTATGCCGCCTATGGGCAGCCCGCGTACTCCGCACCCGGATACGGCGCGGCCCCGGCGTACGGCTACCCCGCCGCGGCTCCGAACAACACGATGGCGCTCGTCTCGATGATCGCCGGTATCGCGGGCTGGACGCTCGTGCCGTTCATCGGATCGATCGTTGCCGTCATCTGCGGCCACATCGCGCGCAAGCAGATCGCTCAGACGCACGAGGGCGGCGCCGGCATGGCCACCGCGGGCCTCATCATGGGCTACATCGCGATCGGCCTGTGGGCGCTCGTGATCGTCTTCGGCATCATCGCGCTCGTGATCGGCATCGCCGCCTCCAGTTCCTACAGCAGCTACTGATCCATGCCTGCGCCGCCGGTCAGCGATCGGCGGCGTAGGCTGGAGGGGCCGTGAACAAGAACCGCCCCTCCCACTCCGCGACTTCGCTCCCGCGCTCCCCTCAGGATGAGGCGGCATCGCGGTTGAAGCGCTATGCGATCACGATGGGCATTCGCATCGCGTGCTTCCTGCTCATGGTGATCATTCAGCCCTACGGCTGGTGGACCTGGGTGTTCGCCGCCGGCGCGATCTTCCTGCCCTATGTCGCGGTCGTCCGTGCGAATGCCGGCGAGGAGAGCGATGCGCGCATCGTAGAGTCGCCCGAGATGTCCTTGAATGCGCCGACGGAAGACGTTGCCGTGGATGAGGCGCCGCCCATCGTCATTCGCCTGGCGGAGACGCCGCCGCAGACCGGGTCCGCGTCCGACTCCCGCGACACGCCATGAGCCCGCGCGAGGTGACTCATGCTCGGTGACATTCTCGGCTCTCTCGGCGGTGACCCGGGAGCTGACACCTGCTCGCGAGCCGGCTGCTCCGCTCCCGCCACGCAGCGGGTGATCTGGCGCAACCCACGCATTCACGCTGCGGATCGCCAGAAGATCTGGCTGGCGTGCGATGAGCACGTCACCTACCTGCGCGACTTCCTCGCCGCGCGCGAGTTCCCCGTGCGCGTGGAAGCGCACGACACGGCAACCCCTGAGCCCCCTTCACCGAACGATGCGAACGAGTCCGACTGATGCCGAAGAACACCGTCGCCCGCTGGAGCATCTACATCGCGATCGCCATCGTGTTCGCCGTGGTGTGCGCGTTCCTGTCCCATTGGCAGTTCGACCGTAACGAGCACCGCGCGCGGGCGAACCTGCTCATCGAGACGAACTACGATGCCACCCCCGCCCCCCTGGCGGAGCGCATCCCGAGCGGCGCCGAGTTCGACCCCGCCGATGAGTGGGCTCCCGTCGTTCTCACGGGCGAGTACCTCGCGGATGACACCGTTCTCGCCCGCAACCGCCCTCTCGGCGGCACCAGCGCCTTCGAGGTCCTCGTCCCGTTCGCGACTGACGATGGCCGCATCATCGTGGTGGATCGTGGCTGGATCCCGCCCGCCGAGGATTCCTCCCCCAGTGCCATCCCCGCCCCTCCGGCCGGGAACGTGACCGTGACGGTCCGGCTGCGACCGGGTGAGATGCTGCCGGCTTCCGGCCGCGGAGCGCCCGCGGGGCAGGTCCCCACGATCAATCTGCCGGCCGTCGCCGACGTCAGCGGCGTTGACGTGGAGACCTCCGCCTATGGACTCATGGCCGAGGAGTCGCCCGCACCCGCCGAACGTCCCCATGCACTGGAGAAGCCCACCGAGGACCCCGGTCCGCACCTCAGCTACGCGATCCAGTGGATCCTGTTCGCGGTCATGGGCTTCATCTTCATCTTCTACATGATCCGCACCGAAGTGCGGCACCGTCGCGAAGACGCTGAAGATGCGGCGGCGCTGGCCGAGGGACGCACCCCGGCGAGGCGCCAGCAGAAGAAGCGACGCGACCGAGACGCCGAAGAAGAGGACGCGATCCTCTCCGCCTGACGAGAACGTCCCCGCCGCACGGCGGGGACGTTCTGACGTGGTGGATCAGGCGAGCTCGATGAGGTCCTGATACTCCTGGTTCCAGATGTCCTCGACGCCGTCGGGCAGGATCAGCACCCGCTCGGGGTTCAGCGCTGCGACGGCGCCCGGGTCGTGGGAGACCAGCACGACCGCGCCCTCGTAGTGCGCAAGCGCCCCGAGGATCTCCTCGCGAGAGGCGGGATCGAGGTTGTTGGTCGGCTCGTCAAGCAGCAGCAGGTTGGCGCTCGAGACCACAAGGGTGGCCAATGACAGGCGCGTCTTCTCGCCGCCGGACAACACGCCGGCGGGCTTCAGCACATCGTCGCCGGTGAAGAGGAATGATCCGAGCACCTTGCGCGCCTCGGTGGCGTTGATGTCGGGCGCTGCGGACATCATGTTGTCCAGCACGGAGCGGCTGACGTCCAGGTTCTCGTGCTCCTGGGCGTAGTAACCCACCTTGAGACCGTGGCCCGGCTCGATGGCACCGGTGTCAGACTTGTCGACCCCGGCGAGGATGCGCAGCAGCGTGGTCTTGCCGGCACCGTTCAGGCCGAGCACCACGACCTTCGAGCCACGGTCGATCGCGAGGTCGACATCGGTGAAGATCTCCAGAGACCCGTAGGACTTGGACAGACCGTTGGCCATGAGGGGCGTCTTGCCGCAGGCTGCCGGCTTCGGGAACCGCAGCTTCGCCACGCGGTCCTCCTGGCGGACCTCCTCAAGGCCGGAGAGCAGCTTCTCGGCGCGCGCGATCATCTGGTGCGCGGCGGCGGCCTTGGAGGCCTTGGCACCGAACCGTGCGGCCTGCAGCTGCAGCTGGGTCGCCTTCTTCTCGGCGTTGACGCGCTCCTTCTTGCGACGCTCCTCGTCGGCGGCGCGCTGGCGGAGGTAGTTCTTCCAGTTCATGTTGTAGACGTCGATGACCTGACGGTTGGCGTCCAGATAGAACACGCGGTTCACGGTCTCGCCGACCAGCTCGATGTCGTGGGAGATGACGATGAGGCCACCCTTGTAGTTCTTGAGGAACTCGCGCAACCACACGACGCTGTCCGCGTCGAGGTGGTTGGTCGGCTCGTCGAGGATCATCGAGTCCGCGTCGGAGAAGAGGATGCGGGCCAGTTCGATACGACGACGCTGACCGCCCGAGAGCGTGCTGAGCGGCTGCTCGAGGATACGGTCCGGCAGTGAGAGGTTGTGCGCGATCGATGCCGCTTCCGCCTCGGCAGCGTAGCCGCCCAGTGACTCGAAGCGCTCGGTCAGATTGCCGTACTTGCGCATCGCCTTCTCGGCGACGGCGCTGTCCTCCGACGCCATCGCGAGGGCGGCTTCCTTCATGCCGAGCGCCAGAGTGCCGAGGCCCCGGGCATCCAGGATTCGCGTGCGGGCCAGCATCGAGGGGTCGCCGGTACGCGGGTCCTGCGGCAGGTAACCCAGCTCGCCGCTTCGCGTCACGTTGCCGTCGGCGGGAAGCAGATCCCCGGCGAGCACCTTCGTCAGCGTGGTCTTGCCGGCCCCGTTGCGCCCGACCAGTCCCACCTTGTCACCGGGGCTGACCCGGAAGGAGACGCCCTCCATCAGCACGCGTGCGCCGACGCGGATCTCGAGGTTCTGCACGGCGAGCACGACGAAGCTCCTTCTGTGAGGGGATGCGGCCGACTGGCCAGCCTCCTACTCTATCGCCTCCGACTGCACGCGGCCTTCGAGACCGATCCGGACGCGCTCACAGCCCCCGCGCTGTCAGGCTGTCGGCCATGGTGTCCGCGTGCCGCAACGCGACAACCAGCAACGGGAGCACAAACCGAGGGCCGGGACGAAGGCCCCGCATGCGCTGAACCTCCCGGATGGTGCGCGCGTGGCGGAGGAGCACGGGCGCGGTGGTGATCGTCAACGACAGCACCAGCGCCACCCGATCCGGGTTCACTCCGACTCCACGCATCGGGCTCAGCGCCCGTCCCACCACGGCCATCATCTCGGTCTGCGACACGCTCACGGCGACGACGGCGGCGAGCACCAGCAGACCGAGGATGCGGCCGGCGGCGATCAGTGCTGCTTCGATGCCGGAGAACACCCCGACCATCACCAGCACGAACGCCGCGACGACGAGGAGCGACCGAAGCTGTGCACGCAGGGCCGCGCGGGCACGCGGACTGCGCCACGCGGCACAGAGGCCGATGCCGGCGACGAGGATCGCGAGGACCGCGCCGGCGACGGAAGGCAGGAGCGTGACAACCAGTGCCAGGAGCGCCAGCGCGGCGAGCCGCCAACCCGCGCGCAGCTCCCCCGCCGCGCTCATGAGCAATCCCGTTCGTATCTCGCCACGACAGCATCCGCGCTGCCCTGGTCGACGAGTTCACCGTGCGCGAAGCGCAGGACGTGATCACAGCGCCGAGCGAGCGCGAGATCGTGCGTCACGAGCACCAGTCGCTCGGTCACGGGAGGATGGCCTCTCGCCTCGTCGCCCAGCAGCAGGGCACCCACCCGACGCGCATTGCGAAGGTCGAGCTGGGTGGTCGGCTCGTCCGCGATGAGGATGGCGGGCCGGCGTACGATCACACTCGCGAGTGCGAGCAATTGCTTCTGACCGCCGGAGAGTACGCTCGCCGATCGACCCGCCAGCTCTCCGAGCCCGAACTGCGCGAGCGCCGCGTTGACCCGCTCTCGACGCTCGTCCCGGGAGAGGGGCAGCGCGCCCGCAGTGAGGGCGATGTCCTCTCGCGGCGTGGGCATCAGGATCTGGGCGTCGGGATCGGAGAACACCATTCCGACGGTGTCACGCAGCCGACGATCGCGTACATCCACGCCCAGCACCGAGGCGGATCCGCGCGTCGGCTTCACGAGTCCGGCCAGCACACGTGCGAAGGTCGACTTTCCCGACCCGTTCTCCCCGATGACGGCGATTCGTCGGTGCGAAAGGGACACGCTGGCCCGGGTGAGGACGGCAGCGCCGTCCTCACCGACGACATCGAGGTCTCGAACGTCGATCACGCTGCCGCCGGCGCGCTGCGCGGCACCGCTCGATTGCGCAACGGCGCGAAGGCAGCGGGGTAGGCACGCAGCAGCGCCGTCGCCACGACCGTTGCTGCTGCGGCCTTGATCAGATCCCCCGGCAGGAACGCGACGCTCGTCATCGCCGTCTGACCGAGCGGGATGCCCGTGATGAGCGCCTGCAGCGGGATCCCGAGCGCATAGACACCCAGGATCCCTCCGACCACGGCGCCGAGCGCGAAGCGCCACCAGGTGCGACGGCCCGAGTGAGCGATGAGGCCCGCGATCACGACGCCAGAGAGCCAGCCCAGCAGGTAGCCGACCGTCGGCCCGAAGAAGACGCCCAAGCCACCGCGTCCGCCCGAGAGCACCGGAAGCCCGATGGCTGCGAGGAGGATCACGACCGCAACAGCCGCAGCCCCACGCCGAGCGCCGAGTACCAGACCTGCGAGCATCACGCCCAGCGTCTGCGCCGTGATGGGCACCAAACCCGGCACGGGAATCGGCCCGATGAGTCCGAGCGCGACGATGAGCGCGGCGAAGACGGCGATACGAGCAAGGTCACGAGTGTCGAATGGGCTGGTCATCATGCCTCCTGAACGGTGTTCATTGAACGGTGTTCACTATAGTGAGCGGATGGCCACCGAACGCAACTCGCGCACGCCGCGTGTCGACCGCGGCACAATCGTGGACACGGCTCTCCGGCTGCTGGACGAGGTGGGTCTCGCGGATGTGTCGATGCGCCGCCTCGGCAGCGAGTTGGGCGTTCAGCCCAGCGCGCTCTACTGGCACATCGCGAACAAGCAGGAGCTTCTCGCCGCTGTCGCCGATCGCATCGTGCCGGCAGCACCCGTGCTGCTGGGTGAGGACCTGTCCCCCGGAGCCGTTGCTCGACGGCTGCGCACCGCTTTGCTCGCGCATCGCGACGGAGCCGAAGTCGTGCTGAGCACCTACGCGCTCTCGCTGGGCACGAGCCCGGCCGCCGCGGCCTTGCAGGCAGCCCTCCGTCCGGCCGTGGCCGCGGAGCTGCGCCCTACCGTCGCGGCCGCCATTCTCCAGTTCGTGCTGGGCAACGCCTCGGTGCTGCAGCAGCGACTCACCGCTCTCCGCTTCGGCGCCCTGACGGGCGACGCGCACGCGATGACCTCGGCATCCGATGATGAGTTCACCGTGGGACTCGATGCGCTGCTCGCCGGTGTGGCACACCGCGCGTCCGAACAGACACACTGACCTCCACTGAGACGTCGGGATCCACGATGGAGGTCAGTGTGTCTGTTCCTGAACGAGGGGCTCGCGATGAGACGGAGGGCCGTGGTGACGCGCGCGGTGAACTCAGCCGTTCGTCGTGGCTTCGCGGACGTGACCGAGTCGAGTGCCGGGGATGAACGCGACGAGCGCCAGGATCGTCGCGAACGCGAACACAGCGGCGAACCCGCCGCCGAGAGCCACGATGAGCCCGAACACCGCGATGGCTGACGCGGTCGTCAGTGAGTCCGCGATGGTCAGGGACGAAGACACGAAGCCCTGCGTCTGCGGCGTGGAGTAGGCCAGCCCGAGGACGCTCAGTCGGGGGTACATGAACCCCATGCCCGCCCCCGCCGCCGTCCATGCGACGATGATCAGCCAGGCGGGTGCCGTGACGAGCGCGATCAGTGCCACAGCGCCGATCGATGCCGCAAGGATCGTGAGCCCGATGAGCGCGGTGCGTCGGTTTCCCACCCGGTCTCCGAAGCGGCCCTGGAGCTCAGAACTGAGCGACCACAGGATCGCGCCGCCCGTGAGCCCGAGTCCGGCGAGAGTCGGCGTGAACCCGTAGTCCTCGCGCAGCACGTAGGGCACGTACACCTCGGCACCGAGCATCGCCGCCGCGATCAGGCCGCGCATCGACACCACGGACGGAAGTCCCGGCCGAGCGCGGAGTGTTCCCACCGGGATCAGTGGACGGACGACGACGGCGATGAGCACCAGAAGGAGGACGGCTCCCACCACCAGCACGGGCGTCGGAAGGTGCCAGTCGCCGAGCATGCTGAGCGCCGTGGCTGCGACGGCCACCACGACCGCGGCGGCGATCCGGCCCGCGATCCCCTCGTTCGAGGCGCGTTCGGTCGGCCCTCCGATCGTCCGCAGACGCCCGAACACCATGATGAACGCGACCGCCGTCAACACCGCCACACCGAGGAACACCCAGCGCCAGTGCAATTGGTCCGCCACGAACCCGGCCAGGAACGGACCGATCAGCGACGGCACCACCCACGCAGCGGAGAAGGCCGCGAACACGCGACCGTGCAGAGCACCGGGATAGGCGCGCGCCACCACCACGTAGAGGGCAACGGTCTCACCGCCACCACCGAGTCCCTGAACCAGTCGGCCCACCACCAGCGTGGGCATGTCGCTCGCGACGCCCGCGATGATCAGACCTGCCACGAACACGATGACCGAGGTCGCCACGGGCCAGAGCGGCCGCGCGCGGTCGCACCAGATGCCGACCACGATCATGCCGATCACGCTGGCCGCCATCGTGCCCGCGAACGCCACCGAGTAGAGCGATGCGCCGTCGAGGTCCTCGCTCACGACGGGCATCACCGTGGTCACGGCGAGAGACTCGAACGCGGCGAGGAAGATCAGCGCGACCGCACCCGCCGTGGTCCACACGTACTCCGGCGACCAGATGGACGCCGGACGCTGCTCCCGACTCACGCGAGAGCGCCGAGTCGCGCGAACGCGTCCTGCAGAATCTCCGGCGAGGTCGCGAAGTTCACGCGGATGAAACCGCGCCCCTCCTCGCCGAACGTCGGTCCCGGGTTCACGGCGACACGGGCATTCTCGAGGATCCACTCCGCGGCGTCGTCGCCCCAGCCCAGCGGTCGCACGTCGATCCAGGCGAGGTAACCGGCATCGGGGACGACATACTGCGCGCCGGGCAGGTGCTGTGCGACGAGCTCGCCCACCAGCTCACGATTCAGATCCAGACGTGCGCGCACCGCGTCCAGCCAGGCGTCGCTCTCCGGCGCGTACGCGGCTACGCCGGCGATCACACCGAACCAGCCCGTGCGCCACTCCACCTCGACGGGAAGATGGCTGACGACATCGGTGGTCCGATCGGACGCCGTCACCATCAGGGCACACTTCAAGCCGGCCAGGTTGTACGCCTTGCTGGCGCTCGTGACGGCGAAGCCAACCTCGCGGGCATCGTCACCAGCGTCCAGGAACGGGGTGAACGCGACACCATCACGCACCAGCGGGGCGTGGATCTCATCGCTGATGATGAACGCGCCGTGGGCTCGTGCGATTCGGGCCAGCTCGACGAGGGTGTCGCGATCATGCACCGTACCGGTCGGGTTGTGCGGGTTGCAGAGGAGCATCGCGCGCGCCCCCGCAGCAAAGGCAGCGTCAATGCCGGCCAGATCGAGGCGCCATCCCTCCGCGTCGGCCACAAGCGGTACACGAATGACCTCACCACCCGCCTCGGGGACCGCATCGAAGAACGGCGGGTACACGGGCGGGGTCACGATGACGCCGTCGCCCGGGCTGATCACGCCGCGCATGATCTCGACGAGACCCATCACCACATCCCCCGTGGTGCGAACGCGAGTCGCGTCGACCTCCCACCCGTGACGTCGTGCCGAGAAGTCGACGAACGCTGCCTGCAGCGGATGTGTCGGAGGCGTGTAACCGGTGTCGCCGATGGCGAGCGCTCCGGCCAACGCCTCGGTGATCGCCGGTGCCAGCGGAAAGTCCGACTCCGCGACGAACAGCGGCAGCACATCGGCGGGGTACTTCGCCCACTTGGTGCTGCCACGCCGCCGAAGCGTCTCGATCGGCAGGGCGTCGATCGGGTCCGTCATGTCTATAGTCCAATCCGCGCGCGTGAAAAAGTGATGTCCAGGACGGGCTGCCGCCTCCGCATCTGTCGCCGCCGCACTCAAGCGTGTGCCGGGCTGTCTCAGGAAGTCAGCGGGAGCCCTCTCTCGAATCTACTCCCCTCCGCGGACAACGGGCGGGCACCCACGAGCGTCCACCTCCGTGGCCAGCTCGCACTCAGGTCGCAGAAGAACAGCCTCCGACCAGGACAATCCTGGTCGGAGGCTGTTGATAGTCGGGTCAGATCGCGAAGCCGAGGGCGCGCATCATGTCGCGGCCGTCGTCGGTGATCTTCTCCGGGCCCCACGGCGGCATCCACACCCAGTTGATGCGGAACTGCTCGACGACGCCGTCCAGGGCCTCGCCGGTCTGTGCTTCCAGCACATCCGTCAGTGGGCACCCGGCGCTGGTGAGCGTCATGTGGATGACCAGGGCATCATTCTCGTCGTCCCAGCCCAGATCGTAGATCAGGCCGAGATCGACGATGTTGACGTTCAGCTCAGGGTCCATGACGTCCTTGAGCGCTTCCGTCACCTCGTCATACTTCTCGGGGGTCAGTGTCGCGGTCATGCTTCGACCTTACGCCTCGATGATCTCGCCGGGGGCGAGAAAGCGGTCGTAGCCCTCGTTCTCGAGACGCTCGGCCAGCTCGGGTCCGCCCTCTTCCGCGACCTTGCCCTTGACCAGCACGTGCACGTGATCCGGCTTGATGTAGCGGAGGATGCGCGTGTAGTGCGTGATGAGCAGAACACCCATGCCGGTGTTCTCCTTGGCACGGTTGACGCCCTCGGACACGATCTTCAGCGCGTCGACGTCGAGACCTGAGTCGGTCTCGTCGAGGATCGCGAACTTCGGCTTGAGCAGCTCCAGCTGCAGGATCTCGTGGCGCTTCTTCTCACCGCCGGAGAAGCCCTCGTTGACGTTGCGCGCAGCGAACTTCGGGTCCATGCGGAGAGCCTTCATGGCCTCCTTCACGTCCTTCGTCCACGTGCGGATGGCGGGAGCCTCACCGTCGATGGCGGTCTTGGCAGTGCGCAGGAAGTTGGTGACCGTGACGCCGGGGATCTCCACCGGGTACTGCATTGCCAGGAACAGGCCGGCGCGTGCGCGCTCGTCCACCGTCATCGCCAGGACGTCTTCGCCGTCCATCGTGATGGTGCCACCGGTGACGGTGTACTTCGGGTGGCCGGCGATCGTGTACGCCAGCGTCGACTTGCCGGAGCCGTTGGGGCCCATGATCGCGTGGGTCTCGTTGGTGTTGATCGTCAGCGAGACGCCGTTGAGGATCGGGGTGGTGCCCTCCTCGGTCTCGACGGTCACATGGAGGTCGTGGATCTCGAGAACAGCCATCAGTTGATTTCCTTCTTCACATTCGGGTCAATGAGCACGTCGTCGCCGTCGATCACGACGTCGAAAACCGGGACGGGCTCGAAAGCAGGGAGAGTGAGCGGCTTGCCGCTGGTGAGCGAGAAGGCCGAACCGTGTGCCCAGCACTCGATGGTCTCGCCCTCGACGAAGCCGTCCGCCAGCGAGATATCGCCGTGCGTGCAGGTGTCGCCGATCGCATGGATCACGTCATCCGCATCCTTCACGATGCAGATCGCCACGTCTTCGATGACGACGCGCAGTGCGGAGTCCTGTTCCAGCTCACTCACGGAGCAGGCGCGGGATGCGGTCACTTGTCTGCTCCGCGATCCAGTTCCACCGTGATGGCGTCGAAGAGCTCTTGCTCCAGGGAGTCGATGCCGATCTTCTGAACGATCTCGCCCAGGAAGCCGACGACCACCAGACGGCGTGCCTCTTCTTCGTCGATGCCACGAGCCTGCAGGTAGAACAGCTGCTCGTCATCGAAGCGACCGGTGGCCGACGCGTGACCGGCGCCCCGGATGTCGCCCGTCTCGATCTCGAGGTTCGGGATCGAGTCGGCACGCGCACCAGTGGTGAGCACCAGGTTGCGGTTCGCCTCGTAAGAGTCAGTGCCCACGGCATCCGGGCCGATCAGCACATCGCCGACCCAGACGGTGCGGGCCGTCTCACCCTGCAGCGCGCTCTTGTACAGAACGTCACCCTTGGTGTGCGGGCCCTTGTGGTGCAGGTACACCTGGCTCTCCAGGTGCTCCCCCGGATCCGCGAAGGACACGCCGAACAGCTTGCCCTCGGAACCGGAACCCGACAGCTGTACCGACGGGTTCACGCGCACGAGACCGCCGCTGAGGCTGGCAACGATGTGCGTGAGGGTGGCGTCCTTGTCGACGCGCGCCTGGTGAGCGGCCACGTGGACGGAGTTCTCATCCCAGCGCTGCACGGAGATGACCGTGAGATCGGACCCATCGCGAGCGATGATCTCCACGTTCTGCGCGTACTGCGCCGAACCCTTGTGATCCAGCACAACGGTGCCGCGCGCGTTGGCTCCGGCCTCGATCACGATGTGACCGAAGGCGCGCTTGTCCGCACCGGTGCCGAGCACGGGCAGAATCAGCGGAGCATCCAGCTCCTCATTCGCCGGAATGCTGAGGTGGATCACACCCGGTGCCTGCTTGAAAGCGATGGCTGCCATGCGGTCTTCGGGACGGAAGAACTCGTCACCGCTGGCGACCTCGTCGGCCGAGAGGTGAGCTTCGACGCCATCGAGGTCGTACTGCACGGCGCCCTCGTCGCCCGGCTCGTCGACGAGCAGACCGCGCAGGCGGTCCACCGGCGTGTGGAGGAAGTTGACCTCGCGCCCGGTGGGCATGGGCAGCTCCTCCGGGACGAACGAGGTCGGGCGCTCAGAACGCGTCTGAACGGGGACGAACGGGCCGTCGCTGTGCGCGAGAGAACCCGGCACCACCTGGGGTGCCTCTGTGCTGGTCGTCATCTCAGCCGACCGATCCTTCCATGCCCATCTCAATGAGCTTGTTCAGCTCGAGGGCGTACTCCATGGGCAGTTCACGGGCGATGGGCTCGATGAAGCCGCGGACGATCATCGCCATGGCTTCGTCCTCGGGCATGCCGCGGCTCTGCAGGTAGAAAAGCTGCTCTTCGCTGACCTTCGAGACGGTGGCCTCGTGGCCGAGCTGAACATCGTCGACACGAATGTCGATCGCCGGATAGGTGTCCGAGCGCGACATGGTGTCCACCAGCAGCGCGTCGCATCGCACCGTGTTGGCGGAGTGGTGCGCGTTGGCGTCCACGCGCACCTCGCCGCGGTAGCCGGCGCGACCGCCGCCGCGGGCGATCGACTTCGATACGATCGAGGACTGCGTGTACGGAGCCATGTGGATCATCTTCGCGCCGGCGTCCTGGTGCTGGCCGGGGCCCGCGAAGGCGACGGAGAGGGTCTCACCCTTGGCGTGCTCGCCCATCAGGTAGATGGACGGGTACTTCATCGTCACCTTGGAGCCGATGTTGCCGTCGACCCATTCCATGGTGGCGCCTTCGTGCGCGACGGCACGCTTGGTCACCAGGTTGTAGACGTTGTTGGACCAGTTCTGAATCGTGGTGTAGCGAACGCGCGCGTTCTTCTTCACGATGATCTCGACCACGGCGGAGTGCAGCGAGTCCGACTTGTAGATCGGAGCGGTGCAGCCCTCGATGTAGTGGATGTAGCTGCCTTCGTCGGCGATGATCAGGGTCCGCTCGAACTGACCCATGTTCTCCGTATTGATGCGGAAGTAGGCCTGCAGCGGGATCTCCACGTGAACGCCCTTGGGCACGTACACGAAGGATCCGCCGGACCACACCGCGGTGTTCAGCGCGGCGAACTTGTTGTCTCCGGCGGGGATCACCGTGCCGAAGTACTCCTCGAAGAACTCGGGGTGCTCGCGCAGCGCGGTGTCGGTGTCCATGAAGATGACACCCTGCTCCTCCAGGTCCTCACGGATCTGGTGGTAGACGACCTCGGACTCATACTGTGCGGCGACGCCGGCGACGAGACGCTGACGCTCGGCCTCGGGGATACCCAGGCGCTCGTAGGTGTTGCGGATGTCCTCCGGGAGATCCTCCCAGGACTGCGCCTGCTTCTCCGTGGAGCGCACGAAGTACTTGATGTTCTCGAAGTCGATGTCCGACAGATCGGCACCCCACGTGGGCATCGGCTTACGCCCGAAGAGCTGCAAGCCCTTCAGACGGGTTTTGAGCATCCATTCCGGTTCGCTCTTGAGCGCCGAGATGTCACGGACGACGGCTTCACTCAGGCCGCGCTTCGCGCTGGCACCGGCGGCATCGGCATCGTGCCAGCCGAATTCGTACACCCCCAGCCCTTCGAGCTCGGGTCGGTCAATGAGCACATCAGACATGGCGTCACACTCTCCTCAATTGGCCCAAACGGTCTCATCCGTCCCGGCATTCCGGACGCCCGACGAGGTGGACGGGGTAGGGATGCCGCTTCGGGCCATTCTCAGGCGCCGGGATTCCGACGCCTAGACTGTGTAGGGATGCCGCGTCTGGGAACGCCGCATCTCGACCCCTCGATTCTACAGGTTTGCTCGGACACTGGGCGGACCTGCCGCGGTGCCGTCACCGATCAGCACCGCCCGTCCGGAAGGCTGCGCATGTCGGCGTCCACCACCTCCGCCCCCACGCCGCTCGCGCGTTTCATCGCTTGGCTGCCCACAGTTCCCGATCGTCGGGTGCGGGTGATCGCCTGGCTGAACTTCATCGGCAACGTGGTGATCATCGCCACCGGAGGCGCCGTGCGTCTGACCGGTTCAGGCCTCGGCTGTCCCACCTGGCCGCTGTGCACCGCGGACTCGCTGGTGCCCGTACCCGGAATGGAAGAGGGCTACCACAAGTACATCGAGTTCGGCAATCGCCTGATGAGCCCGGTGCTGGGCATCGTCGCTCTGCTGCTGCTCGTGCTGATCTGGCGCATGCGCCAGGAACGGCGCGATCTGTTCGTCCTCTCGTGGATCGTGATGGGCGGCATTCTCGCGCAGGCCGTGGTGGGTGGAATCACCGTGTGGACCGGGCTGAACCCGTTCATCGTGGGCTTCCACTACGTCGCCTCGCTGACGCTGGTGTGCATCACGGCCGTGCTGCTGTGGCGCGTGTACTCCCCCGCTGGCCCGCGGGAGCGCGCCGTGCCGACGTGGTATCTGATCCTCACCCACGTGGCCACGCTCGCCATGGCAGTCAGCGTCGTCTTCGGGGTGCTGACCACCGGTGCCGGCCCGCACTCGGGCGACGATGATGTGCTGCGCCGCAACGGGTTCGACGCCACGATCCTCGAGCACATTCACGCCTGGCCGGGCTACGTGCTGTTCGCACTCACGCTGGTGCTCGCGGTTGTCGCCTGGCTGCAGAAGCTGCCGACGCTCCGGTGGGTCGTCTTGCTCCTCGCCGTCGAGCTGGTGCAGATCGCCGTCGGGCTGTACCAGGCGCGCAACGGCCTGCCGCCGCTCGCGGTGGGCATTCACATGGTCCTCGCATCGCTGACGGCAGCGGCCATGGTCACCGTCGTGATGTCTCTCAAGCAGCCGACTCCGACGAAGACGCTCACAGCACAGGCATAGCCCGCGCATCGCGGGCTCGGATACGCGCTTGTCACCCTTGTTCGAGCGGAGGGCTTCTCCGCTCGAACAAGGAGCTTGTACTGATGAAGAACCCCAGCGCCCTCAAGAGCGCACCGTTCTGGATTCTGCTGGTCGCCTCTGCGGGTGTCGCCGCGTACGGCGTGCAGGCGGCAGTGAGCCGTATCACGACCATGGAAGCCGGCCTGACGGACGGCTCGGCCACCACGGCGCAGGTCTACGGCGGGCAGTCGTGGGTGGTCCTGGAGTCCATCCTGGCGGGTGCCGGAATCGTCGGCGTGCTGGTCGCGCTGGCCGTGTGGGCCCTGGGCCCGCGGGTGGTCACCGCACCGGCGGTCGAAATCGCGCCCGCGCTCGAACCCGGCCAGTCGCTGCCGGAGCCGGCCTGGGGTGAGCAGACGGGAACGGGACACGATGCCGCCGCGCAGGCGAGCGTCGAAGCGCTGCCGAGCGACGCGGCGCAGCGGGCCGCGGACTCCGAGTCCACGACCGAGTCTGAGCCCACGACTGAATCTGAGCCCACGACCGAGTCTGAGCCGACTCCCGGGACGCCGCGCGCCGCTGCCGACGGAGAAGCAGCCGCGATCGCGACGGAGCCCAGCCTCACGCGCTGAGTCCCCTCGAACATGCGAAATGCCCCGGATCACCGGGGCATTTCGCGTTCGAGATCAGAAGGCGATCGGGAACAGGGCGTCCAGCGCGATAGCGAGGAAGAGGATGGTGCAGTACGTGATCGATGCATGGAACACGCGCATCGGGGCCGGCGGCGTGGTCCCCTTCACGGCCTGGTTGTAAAGGCGGTGCGCCTCGTAGACGAACCAGCCGCCCGAGACGAGAGCCGAGACGGTGTAGATCGCGTGCATCGGCCCGGCCGGAATCAACAGCAACGAGCAGATCACGGTGGCCCACGTGTAGAGGATCACCTGCAGCCCCACCTGGGCGGTGCCGCGCGTGACGCCGAGCATCGGCACGGAGACGGCTCCGTACTGGTCCTTGTACTTCATGGACAGCGGCCAGTAGTGGGCCGGGGTCCAGAGGAACACGACGATGAACAGAATCACCGGTGCCCAGGAGAAGGTCGGGTCCACGGCCGTCCAGCCGATCACCACCGGGAAGCAGCCGGCGATGCCGCCCCAGATGATGTTCTGCTCGGTGCGGCGCTTGAGCCAGAGCGTGTAGATGACGACGTAGAAGAAGATCGCGACGACCGAGTAGATCGTGGCCACCCAGTTCGTGAACACGGCGAGCCACACCGTGGAGAGCGCCGCCAGGACCCAGGCGAACACCAGCGCATTGCGCGGGGTGAGCTCCCCCGTGACCAGCGGGCGATCCTTGGTGCGCTTCATGTGCGCGTCCATGTCACGGTCGATGTACATGTTGAAAGCGGCCGCAGATCCCGCGCTCATCGCCCCACCGATGACGGTGGTGACCACGAGCCAGAGATCCGGCATTCCTTGTGCCGCCAGGAACATCACCGGCACCGTGGTGACCAGGAGGAGCTCCATCACGCGCGGCTTGGTGAGGGCCACGTAGGCTCGGATCTTTCGTCCGATTCCCAGCTTCTCGGTCAGCTGTTCTGTCGGTGTGGACGTCGCAGTCAGTTCGATCGCCCCCTTCGGACGTGTCGGCACGGGTCTTTTCAGTCTATGTCATCGCGCCGTACTGCCAGACGGTGGTCCGCAGTGCAAGAACCCCGCGCGGTGAATCGTCACAAACTCTCGATTCGACGCCGAGAATCCCCTACATGGCTATGCTGGAAAGGAACTATACGTGCGCATTTGCGAACCGTTTCCGTGCTGTTGCGGCCTGCGGACCGCTGATGCGCGCATCCAACTTCGCGGAAGGTGATCCGGTGCCGGAACTTCTTTGGGATGACGTCGACAAGCGCGCGGTGGACACCGCACGTGTGCTGGCAGCAGATGCGGTGGAGAAGGTCGGCAACGGCCATCCAGGCACTGCAATGAGCCTCGCCCCGGTGGCGTACCTGCTCTACCAGCGTGTGCTGCGTCACGACCCGTCCGACCCCACCTGGATCGGTCGCGACCGTTTCATCCTGTCCGTCGGTCACTCGTCACTGACCCAGTACATCCAGCTCTACTACGGCGGATTCGGCCTGGAGCTGAACGACATCGAGAGCCTGCGCACGTGGGGATCGCTCACCCCCGGCCACCCGGAGTACGGCCACACCAAGGGCGTCGAGATCACGACCGGACCGCTCGGTCAGGGTCTCGCCTCGGCGGTCGGATTCGCCTACGCGCAGCGTTATGAGCGCGGCCTGTTCGACCCGGAGGCCGCAGCGGGCACCAGCCCCTTCGATCACAATGTCTACGTGATCTGCGGCGACGGCGACCTGCAGGAGGGTGTCACCAGCGAGGCCTCGTCGCTCGCCGGTCACCAGCAGCTCGGCAACCTCATCGCCATCTACGACTCCAACCAGATCTCGATCGAGGACGACACCAACGTCGCCTTCACCGAGAACGTCGCCGCGCGATACGAGGCCTACGGGTGGGACGTCCGGGTCGTTGACTGGAAGAAGACGGGTGAGTACGTCGAGGATGTCGACGCCCTGTACGCGGAGATCGAGGCGGCCAAGGGCGTCTCGGACAAGCCGTCGCTGATCATTCTGAAGACCATCATCGGCTGGCCGTCGCCCGGCAAGCAGAACTCCGGCAAGATCCACGGCTCCGCTCTCGGTGCCGACGAGCTCGCCGCGGTGAAGAAGGTTCTGGACTTCGACCCCGAGCAGCACTTCGCCGTCGAGGACGCCGTCATCGAGCGCGCCCGCAGTCTGGTCGCCCGCGGCGCCGAGGCACACGCCGCCTGGCAGCAGGACTTCGACGCGTGGGCCGAGGCGAACCCGGAGCGCAAGCAGCTCCTGGACCGTCTCGAGGCGCAGGCGCTCCCGGCCGATATCGAGGACGCCCTGCCGGTGTTCGAGGCGGGCAAGGAAGTGTCGACTCGTGTCGCCTCCGGCAAGGTGATCAACGCCCTCGCCGCACGCCTTCCCGAGCTGTGGGGCGGATCGGCAGATCTCGCCGAGTCCAACATGACGTCCATCACGGACGCCCCCTCCTTCATCCCCACCGAGTGGTCCACCCACGAGTGGAGCGGAAACCCGTACGGCCGCGTGCTGCACTTCGGCATCCGTGAGCACGCCATGGGCTCGATCCTGAACGGCATCGTCCTGTCGGGCCTCACCCGTCCGTTCGGCGGCACGTTCCTGATCTTCAGCGACTACATGCGCCCAGCGGTTCGTCTGGCGGCACTCATGGGCATCGCCCCGGTGTTCGTGTGGACGCACGACTCCGTCGCGCTCGGTGAGGACGGCCCCACCCACCAGCCCATCGAACAGCTCGCGTCGCTGCGCGTGATCCCCAACATGACGGTGGTTCGTCCGGCAGACGCCAACGAGACCGCGGTCGCGTGGCTGCAGGCACTGCGCCACCACTCGGGCCCGATCGGTCTGGCGCTCACGCGTCAGAACGTTCCGACCTATGACCGCGTCGACGGACCGGCCACGGGCGATGCGTTCGCCTCCGCCGAGGGCGTCGCCCGTGGGGCGTACGTGCTGCAGGAGGCTCCGGGCGGAACCCCGAACGTGGTCCTCATCGCCACCGGCTCCGAGGTTCAGCTCGCCGTGGGCGCCCGTGAGGTTCTGCGTGGCGAGGGCATCAACGCCCGCGTCGTCTCCGCTCCGTCGCTCGAGTGGTTCGCTCAGCAGGACGAGGACTACCGCGAGAGCGTGCTACCCGCCGGTGTCAAGGCTCGCGTCTCCGTGGAGGCCGGTTCCGCAGCGAGCTGGTACCGCATCGTCGGCGACACCGGACGCACTGTTGCGATCGACCACTTCGGCGCCTCCGCCGACTGGAAGACGCTGTTCACCAACTTCGGGTTCACTGTCGACCACGTCGTGCAGGCAGCCCGCGAGACCGTTAAGGAGAACTCATGACCACCCCCACGGCAGATCTCACTGCAGCCGGCGTCAGCATCTGGCTGGATGACCTCTCGCGCTCGCGCATCACGTCCGGCAACCTCGCCGAGCTGATCCAGACGCGCAACGTCTCCGGCGTCACCACGAACCCGACGATCTTCCAGGGTGCCATCAGCAACGGCGGCGGCGACTACGCGGCCCAGCTGGAGGAGCTGGCGAAGGCCGGTGCCAGCGTTGACGAGGCGATCTTCGCGCTCACCACCGACGACGTTCGCAACGCGACGGACATCTTCCGTCCGGTGTACGACGTCACGGGCGGCGTCGATGGCCGCGTCTCGATCGAGGTCTCCCCCGATCTGGCGCACGACACCGAGGGCACTGTCGCGCAGGCGAAGGAGCTGTGGGCTGCGGTCGACCGCGAGAACACGCTCATCAAGATCCCCGCGACCAAGGCCGGCATCCCGGCGATCACGGCCACGCTGGCCGAGGGCATCAGCGTCAACGTCACGCTGATCTTCTCGCTGGAGCGCTACAACGACGTGATCGACGCGTACTACGCGGGCATCGAGCAGGCACAGGCCAACGGTCACGACATCAGCCGCATCCACTCGGTCGCCTCGTTCTTCGTGTCCCGCGTCGACACGGAGGTGGACAAGCGCCTCACGGAGATCGGCACCGAGGATGCCCTCGCGCTCAAGAGCCAGGCCGGCCTGGCCAACGCACGCCTTGCTTACGAGCTGTTCGGACAGAAGTCCGCGACCGAGCGTGCGCGCCAGCTCACCGCAGCGGGTGCCAACCCGCAGCGCCCGCTGTGGGCCTCCACGGGCGTCAAGGACCCGGCTCTGCCGGCCACCCTGTACGTGACCGAGCTGGTCGCCGCTGACACCGTGAACACCATGCCGGAGAAGACGCTGGAGGCGACCTTCGCCGAGGGCGTCGTCACCGGCGACACGATCACGCCGAACATCCCCGCCGCGCACGATGTCGTTGCTCGCCTGGCTGCGGTCGGCGTCGACTTCGCCGACGTCACCCAGCTCCTCGAGGATGAAGGCGTGTCGAAGTTCATCGCCTCCTGGCAGGACCTCAAGAGCACCGTGCAGACGGCGCTCGAGAGCGCACGGTGACCTTCCGACTTCGTCTCTCCGGCCACCCGCGTGAGGTGGCCGACGCCGTGGTTCCCGCTCTCGTCGAGGATCTGGTGGCTTCAGGCATCGCAGATCAGAACCCCACGCTGTGGGGAGCTGCCGCCGAGGCTGAGGCCGAAGTCCGCCTCGGCTGGGTAGAGTCCGTCGAGATCTCCCGCCCGCTCGTGACGGAGGTCGTCGCCCTGCGCGACGACCTCCGTGGGCGGGGGCTGGACCGCGTCGTGCTCGCCGGAATGGGCGGATCATCGCTTGCTCCGGAGGTCATCACGCGGGGTGCCGACGTTCCCCTCGTGGTCCTCGACTCGACCGCACCGGGCCAGGTTCTCGCGGCGATCGACGGGGAGAGCGAGGACGACCTGCGCCGCACCGTGCTGGTCGTCTCCTCGAAGTCGGGCTCCACGGTGGAGACGGATTCGGCGCAGCGCGCGTTCGAGGCCGCGTTCACTGATCTCGGACTCGACCCGGCCGAGCGGATCATCGTGGTCACCGACCCCGGTTCCCCGCTCGAGGCACGCGCTGTCGAACACGGCTACCGGGTGTTCACGGCGCAGCCCACCGTTGGCGGACGTTTCTCCGCGCTCACCGCGTTCGGGCTCGTCCCGTCCGCCCTCGCCGGCGCGGACATCGAAGCCGTGCTCGCCGAGGCCGACGCCGTGCTCGCAGACGTTGCGATCGACAGCCCCGACAATCCCGCCCTGATCCTCGGGGCGGCGATCGCCGGAGCCACCGCCGATGCTGTTCGCAAGGACAAGCTGGGCCTGATCGTCGAACCGGATGCGGGTCTCGACGGCATCGCCGACTGGATCGAGCAGCTGGTCGCGGAGTCCACCGGCAAGGACGGCACGGGAATCCTCCCGGTCGTGCTCACCGAGGTCTCGCTCGAGGCGGAAGAGCCGCAGGACGACCTGCAGCGTGTCCGGTTCGTGCAGGATGTCGATGACGTCGGCATCTTCGAAGACCACTACGACGAGATCCTGATCAGCGCGAGCCTCGGCTCCGCCTTCCTGGTGTGGGAGTACGCCGTGGCGATCGCCGGTCGGATCCTGGGCATCAATCCCTTCGATCAGCCCGACGTCGAGGCGGCGAAGGCCGCCGCACGCGACCTTCTCACCGAGCAGCCTCAGCTCGATGCGCCCGCTTTCATCGAGGGCGGCATCGAGGTGCGCTCCACGGATGCCGCGCTCGTCGCCTCGGGTTCTGTCCGCGGTGCGCTCAACGCGCTGTTCTCCGGAGCGGCGGATGACGGATACGTCGCCATCCACGCGTATGTGAATCGCGACGCGCTCCCCCAGCTGGCCGGGCTCCGCGAGCTCGCTGCCGCCGCATCTGGGCGGCCGGTCACCTTCGGGTGGGGACCGCGCTTTCTGCACTCGACGGGTCAGTACCACAAGGGCGGACCCGCGAACGGCGTGTTCCTTCAGATTCTGGAGAGCACCGATGTCGACCTGGAGATCCCCGGTCGCCCCTACACCTTCGGGCAGTTGATCAACGCTCAGGCTGCGGGCGATGCCCGCGTCCTCGCCGCGCTCGGCCGTCCCGTCGTCACCCTCACCCTCACCGATCCCCAGAACGATGTCGTCGACCTGTTCGACGATGCCGACTGACACAGGAGTTCTTCCCCCGATGACCGCATCGATCTCGCGCGGGCACAATCCGCTGCGCGACCCCGATGACCGGCGCCTCAACCGAATCGCGGGGCCCAGTGCCCTCGTGATCTTCGGCGTGACCGGCGACCTGTCCCGCAAGAAGCTCATGCCCGCCGTCTACGACCTCGCCAACCGCGGTCTGCTGCCACCCGGATTCGCGCTGGTCGGCTTCGCCCGCCGCGAGTGGGAGGACCAGGACTTCGCACAGGTGGTGCGAGACGCGGTGAAGGCCGGCGCCCGCACCGAGTTCCGTGAGGACACCTGGAATCAGCTGTCGCAGGGTATCCGCTTCGTGCAGGGCACGTTCGATGACCCCGATGCCTTCGCTCGCCTGAAGGCGACCGTCGACGCGCTGGACGTCGAGCGCGGCACGATGGGCAACCACGCGTTCTACCTGTCGATCCCGCCCAAGGACTTCCCCGTCGTCACCACGCAGCTGCGTGAGTCCGGGCTGGTCGACGGCACGCAGGACCCCGACCACTGGCGTCGTGTGGTGATCGAGAAGCCGTTCGGAGACGACCTCTCCTCCGCTCGCGCGCTGAACGAGGCCCTGGAGTCCGCCTTCCCGGCCGACTCGATCTTCCGCATCGACCACTACCTCGGCAAGGAGACGGTGCAGAACATCCTCGCGCTGCGCTTCGCGAACGAGCTGTACGAGCCGATCTGGAACCGCAATTACGTCGACCACGTGCAGATCACGATGGCCGAGGACATCGGCGTCGGCGGCCGCGCCGGCTACTACGACGGAATCGGCGCCGCGCGCGACGTCATCCAGAACCACCTGCTGCAGCTGCTCGCGCTCACCGCGATGGAGGAGCCGATCAGCCTGGAGGCCGAGCACCTGCGCGCCGAGAAGGAGAAGGTGCTCGCCGCGGTCGTGCTGCCCGAGGACCTCGGACAGGCCACCGCGCGCGGTCAGTACGCCGGCGGTTGGCAGGGCGGCGAGGAGGTGCGCGGCTTCCTCGACGAAGACGGCATGGATCCGCAGTCCACGACCGAGACCTTCGCCGCCATCAAGCTGGAGATCAACACCCGCCGCTGGGCTGGTGTTCCGTTCTACCTGCGCACTGGGAAGCGCCTCGGCCGCCGCGTGACCGAGATCGCCGTCGTGTTCAAGCGCACCCCCGAGCACCTGTTCTCTCGCGCGCAGAGCGCCGAGCTGGGTCAGAACGCTCTGGTCTTCCGCATCCAGCCCGATGAGGGTGTCACCATCCGCTTCGGCTCGAAGATTCCGGGTGCGGGCACCAATGTACGCGATGTGACCATGGACTTCGGCTACGGTCATGCCTTCACCGAGGCGAGCCCTGAGGCGTATGAGCGTCTCATTCTGGATGTTCTCCTCGGCGATCCGCCGCTGTTCCCGCGGCACGAGGAGGTCGAGCTCTCCTGGAAGATCCTCGACCCGATCGAGGAGTTCTGGGCTGCCGCGAGTGGCCCGCTCGAACAGTACGACCCCGGATCTTGGGGTCCCGCATCGGCCGACGCTCTGTTGGCTCGTGACGGACGTGTCTGGAGGCGCCCGTGATCGTCGATCTGCCCGAAACCACTGTCTCTGCGGTGGCCAAGACCCTCGTGAAGGTGCGCGAAGAAGGCGGTGCCGTCGCTCTCGGTCGCGTGCTGACGCTCATCATCGCGACTCGCGCCGAAGTCATGGAGGAGGCCATCGATGCCGCGAACGACGCTTCGCGCGAGCACCCCATGCGTGTGATCGTGGTCACCACCGCTCCGGATGCCGACCCGCGCCTGGACGCGCAGATCCGTGTCGGAGGTGACGCCGGAGCCAGCGAGGTCATCGTGCTCGCCGCCTCGGGTGCCGCTGCCTCCAACGAGGAGAGCCTCGTCACCGGTCTGCTGCTGCCGGACGCTCCGGTCGTCGTCTGGTGGCCCGACAACCCGCCGACGGCTCCCGCCGAGTCGCCGCTGGGCCGCATCGCTCAGCGCCGCATCACCGACGCATCCACCCTCCCCCAGGACGTGGACCGTGTCGCGCTGTTGGGTCCGTCGTACTCCCCCGGAGACACGGACCTCGCCTGGACTCGCCTCACGCACTGGCGCGAGCAGCTCGCCGCGGTGCTGGATCAGCCGCCGTACGAGTCGATCACCGCCGTCGAGGTGCAGGGCGCGGATGACTCGCCGTCCACCGGGCTGCTGGCGGCCTGGCTGAAGCTGAAGCTCGACTGCGACGTGACCTGGCACTACCAGCCGCGCGACAGCTGGGGCGAGGGCATCAAGTCCGTCCGTCTGACTCGCGCGTCCGGCGACATCGTCCTGGAGCGACCGGAGCCGGGAATCGCCGTGCTGACTCAACCGGGTCAGCCCGACCACGAGCTGCTGCTTCCTCGCCGCACGGTGCGCGAGTGCCTCGCCGAGGAGCTGCGTCGGCTGGATGCGGACGTCTTGTATGGTCGAGTGATCAGCGACGGTTGGGCCCAGCTGGGTCCCGCCGCCACCGCGCAGAGGTAGGCATATGTCCGAGAAGAGAGTCGTCGTCGCTCCCGATCCGTCGACACTCGCGACCAGCGTCGCGAGCCGGTTCCTCGGCAAGATCGTTCTCGGTCTCGCCGAGGACCGCGAGGTCCACGTATCGCTCACCGGCGGAACCATGGGGATCGCGGTGCTGGCGGCCGCCGCGGAGCAGCCCGCCATCGCCATGATCGACTGGGATCGCGTTCACCTGTGGTGGAGCGACGAGCGGTTCGTGGCCCGCACCAATGGCGACCGCAACGCCGTCCAGGCGCGCGCGGCCCTCATCGACGCGTTGCCCATTCCCGCGGCGAACGTGCATGAGATGCCGTCCACCGATGACGGTCTGGACCTGGACGCTGCGGCCGAGTGGTACGCGCAGGAGCTCGCGCGCTTCGGCACCGACGAGCACCCCTGGCCGACATTTGACGTGACTCTTCTCGGCGTGGGCCCGGACGGGCATATCGCCTCTCTTTTCCCGGACCGCGATGAGGTTCGTGTGACCGATCGCACGGTGCTTGCCGTCCGCGATTCGCCCAAGCCGCCGCCGGAGCGCATCACGCTCACGCGACCGGTGATCAACTCCTCCACCCGAGTGTGGATGGTGATCTCCGGGGCCGAGAAGGCCGGCGCGCTCGGACTGATCCTCGCCGGAGCAAGTTACGCCAGCGTGCCTGCCGCGGGAGCGAAGGGCACCCACCGGACGATCATCATCACCGATGAGTCCGCCGCCGGCGAGGTTCCGCCGGAGCTCATCGATCCAGAGTTCTGAGCCGCAGCTACGAGGCCCCGCCGATGTTTCGACTCGGCGGGGCCTCGGCGTTTCTGGACGGACGACGAAGGGCGGACAACGACGAAGGGGCGGTCACCATTCGGTGACCGCCCCTTCGGATGAAGCTGTTACTGTCCGCGACGCTCGCGCAGTGCGGCGAGGGCGTCGTCGAGAAGGGAGACCGCTTCCTCTTCGGTACGGCGCTCCTTCACGTAGGCCAGGTGCGTCTTGTACGGCTCCGGCTTCGCGATCATCGGAGGGTTCTCCTTGTCGCGACCAGCGGGCAGCCCGGAATGCGGGCTGTCGATCGTCTCCGGGATCTCCTCGTCGGGCACGCCCGCCGCGAAGTAGCGGACCGTCTCGTTGCCCAGAGCGTCCCAGTACGAGACAGCGACACGATCGGCGTGGAACCCGTGGTCCTGCTCCCCCATGGGGCCTGCGCCGACACGGCTGCCCCGAATGGCGTTGCCTCCGGTAGCCATCAGAGACCGAACTTCGTCAGCAGGCCGAGCGCGACGATCACACCGAACCAGATCAGCGCGAGGATGATCGTGAGACGGTTCAGGTTACGCTCCGCGTACCCGGACGAGCCCATCGCAGACGTTGTGCCGCCGCCGAACATGTCGGACAGACCGCCACCGCGACCCTTATGCAGCAGGATCAGAAGGGTGAGCGCGAGACTGGTGATGCCGAGCACCACCTGCAGCACGAACTGGAGAATTTCCACTTTGGTTGCAGCCTTTCGAGCGCGGCACGAATCACCGCATGAACGTTCAGTATACGGGGCCGAGCGGAGCGGGCGCGAAGCCCGCGCCGTCAGACGCCGACGTGCTTCTGGTAGCGCGCGATCGCGGCGAACTCGTCCACCACGAGGCTCGCGCCGCCCACCAGTGCGCCGTCGACGTCGGGCTCACGCATGAAGGAGGCGATGTTAGCCGCCTTCACCGAACCGCCGTAGAGCACGCGAGTCCGCGCCGCAGCATCCGCACCGAGCTTCTCCGCGATGACGCCACGCAGCGCGGCACAGACATCCTGTGCCTGCTGCGGGGTGGCAGCCTGGCCCGAGCCGATGGCCCACACCGGCTCGTAGGCGACGACGATATCGGCCTTCTTGTCGAGGCCCTCGAGCACGGCCGCGAGCTGCGCCACCGGCACAGCGGACGCGCCGTGCTTCTCGAGGTCCTCTGCCGTCTCTCCGACGCAGATGACCGGCACGATGTCGTGCTTCAGGGCCGCGCGCGTCTTGGCCGCAACGACCTCGTCGCTCTCGTTGTGGTACTCACGACGCTCGGAGTGTCCGATGATCACGTAGCCGCACTGCAGCTTCGCGAGGAACGCTCCGGAGACCTCGCCGGTGTAGGCACCCGAGTCTTGGGCCGAAATGTCCTGTGCACCGAGCGCGAAGGGGATCTTGTCGGCGTCGATGAGAGTCTGCACACTGCGGATGTCGGTGAAGGGCGGGAAGACCGCCACCTCGACCGAGCCCTCTTCGAACTTCGCGTCCTTCAGAGTCCAGTGCAGCTTCTGCACGAACGCCACCGCCTGGAGGTGATCCAGGTTCATCTTCCAGTTGCCCGCGATGAGCGGGGTACGAGCGTTCACGCCCATCCGAGGACCTCCAGTCCGGGAAGCTTCTTGCCTTCGAGGAACTCCAGGCTGGCGCCGCCACCCGTGGAGATGTGACCGAACTGGTCGTCGGAGAAACCGAGCTGGCGCACGGCAGCAGCGGAGTCGCCACCACCCACCACGCTCAGACCCTCGACAACGGTCAGTGCTTCGGCGACGGCGCGGGTGCCGTTCGCGAACGCCGGGAACTCGAACACGCCCATCGGGCCGTTCCAGAACACCGTGCGCGAACCGCGGACGGCAGCGGCGAAGGCCACAGCTGTGTCGGGTCCGATGTCGAGGCCGATGCCGGCAGCACCGAAGCTCGTCGACTCAATGGCATCTGCCGCAGCGATCTCATGTGCCGCGTCCGCGGCGAACTTCTCTGCGACCACCACGTCGGTGGGAAGGACGAGCTCGACGCCCAGCTCTTTCGCCTTCGCGATGTAGCCGCGCACCGTGTCCAGCTGGTCCTGCTCCAGAAGACTGGCGCCGACCTCGTGGCCTTCGGCCTTGAGGAAGGTGAACAGCATGCCGCCGCCGATCAGCAGACGGTCGACCCGCGGAAGAAGGTGATCGATGACGCCGAGCTTGTCGCTCACTTTCGAACCGCCGAGCACGACCGTGTACGGACGCTCGGGGTTCTCGGTCAGACGATCGAGAACCTCCAGCTCCTTCTCGATCAGCAGACCGGCCGCCGACGGCAGGAGGTTGGCGAGCTCGTAGACGCTCGCCTGCTTGCGGTGCACGACGCCGAAGCCGTCGGACACCATCACGTCCGCGAGGGACGCGAGGTGGCCCGCGAACTCCTCTCGCTCACTGGCATCCTTGCTGGTCTCCCCCGGGTTGAACCGGAGGTTCTCGATCACCGCGATGTCGCCGTCGGCCAGGCTCGCCACGGCATCGGCGGCGGACTCGCCCACCGTGTCGCGGGCGAACGCCACCGGCTTGCCCAGCAGCTCCGAGAGCCGCTGCGCCACGGGTGCGAGGCTGTAGCGCTCATCGGGCGCGCCCTCAGGGCGTCCCAGGTGGGAGCAGACGACAACGCGCGCTCCCTGGTTGATGAGAGCGTTCAGCGTGGGCAGGGATGCACGCACGCGACCGTCATCGGTGATCACACCGTCCTTCAGCGGGACGTTGAGGTCGCAGCGGATGATGACGCGCTTGCCGGCGAGGTCGCCGAGCGAGGAGAGGGTTCGCAGGCCCATGGATTACATGCTCTCCGCGACGTACTCGGTCAGGTCGACGAGACGGTTGGAGTAGCCCCACTCGTTGTCGTACCAGCTGGACAGCTTCACCTGGTTGCCGATCACGCGGATCAGGCCGGCGTCGAAGATCGACGAGTGCGGGTCGGTGACGATGTCGCTGGAGACGATCTCGTCCTCGGTGTACTTGAGGATGCCCTTGAGCGGACCCTCCTCGGCGGCCTTTTTGTACGCGGCCTTGATCTCTTCGACCGTGACCTCACGCGAGGCCTCGATGGTGAGGTCGGTGATCGAGCCGGTGGGGATCGGAACGCGCAGCGCGAAGCCGTCGAGCTTGCCCTTCAGCTCCGGCATGACCAGGCCGATGGCCTTGGCGGCACCGGTGGAGGTCGGAACGATGTTGACGGCGGCGGCACGCGCGCGACGCAGGTCGCTGTGCGGGCCATCCTGGAGGTTCTGGTCGGCGGTGTAGGCGTGGATCGTGGTCATCAGACCACGCTCGATGCCGAACTCGTCGTTGAACACCTTGGCCAGCGGCGCGAGGCAGTTCGTGGTGCAGGACGCGTTGGAGATGATGACGTCGTTGGCGGCGTCGTAGGTGTGCTCGTTGACGCCCATGACGATGGTGCGGTCCTCGCCCGAAGCGGGAGCGGAGATGAGGACCTTCTTGGCGCCGGCAGCGATGTGCTTGCGAGCGTCTTCCGCCTTGGTGAAGCGGCCGGTCGACTCGATGACGATGTCGACACCCAGCTCGCCCCAGGGGAGATTCGCGGGGTCGCGCTCCTCGAAGACGAGGATCTTGCGGTCACCGACGGTGATCGAGGTCTCGTCGTAGGTCACGTCCTGGTCGAGTCGGCCCGTGATCGAGTCGTACTTGAGGAGGTGAGCGAGGGTCTTGTTGTCGGTGAGGTCGTTCACTGCAACGATCTCGAGGTCAGCGCCCTGCGCGAGAGCCGCGCGGAGGTAGTTGCGCCCGATACGGCCGAAGCCGTTGATACCGATCTTGACAGACACGTAGGTCTCCCTGAGAGATGAATGCGCTCGCGCGCGTTGATGGATTCAGATCGGGGACATCGGCGTCCCGGCGGGGTCGCCCCCGTCGGGACGCCGCGCCGCTTACGACAGTACCAGCAGGCCGTTCGTCTGCGTGCGCGCGACCTCGAAGCGCTGCTGGACGTTCTCCCAGTTGGCGATGTTCCAGAACGCCTTCACGTAGTCGGCCCGGACGTTCTTGTAGTCCAGGTAGTACGCGTGCTCCCAGACGTCCAGCAGCAGCAGCGGCACGGAGCCGGCCGCGAACTGCGACTGCTGGTCGAAGAACTGCTGGATGATCAGGTTCTGACCGATCGAGTCCCAGAACAGACCGGCCCAGCCGGAGCCCTGCACGCCGAGCGCTGCCGCCGTGAAGTGGGCCTGGAAGGCGTCGAACGAGCCGAAGTGGTCCGCGATCGCAGCCTCGAGGTCACCCACCGGCTTGTCGCCGCCGTTCGGGGAGAGGTTGGTCCAGAAGATGGAGTGGTTGGTGTGACCGCCGAGATTGAACGCGAGGTCCTTCTCGAGCTTGTTGATGTTCGCGAAGTCGCCCTTCTCGCGAGCGGCCGCCAGCTGCTCGAGCGCGGTGTTCGCGCCCGTCACGTACGCCTGGTGGTGCTTGGAGTGGTGCAGCTCCATGATCGCCCCGCTGATGCTGGGCTCGAGAGCCGAGTAGTCGTAGGTCAGCTCGGGCAGCGTGTACGTCGCCATTCTTCACTTCTTCCTGTCTGCACCGCGAGGGCGCTTTTTCGCCCCGGGAGACCGGAAGGGCCGGGGCCGGACTCTTTCATCCTAGTGAAGGGTCACCGACACGGGGGCCGCCCGGAGCGCGGATTACGCCGGGAAACGACGAACCCCGCCGGCGCTGCACACAGCATCGGCGGGGTTCGTGAAGAACGGGTCTCAGTCGACGGCGCCCGTCGGCACGGCAGCCTCGGTCCCGGGCACGCCGTCCTGCTCCGCGCGCTTGTCGGCCATGGCGAGGAGACGGCGAATGCGGCCCGCAACCGCGTCCTTGGTGAGCGGGGGGTCGGCACGGTGGCCCAGCTCATCGAGGCTGGCGTCCCGGTGCGCGAGACGCAGCTCACCGGCCTGCTTGAGGTGGTCCGGCACCTCCTCGCCGAGGATCTCCAGTGCCCGCTCGATGCGGGCACAGGCGGCGACGGCCGCCTGTGCGGAGCGGCGCAGGTTCGCGTCGTCGAAGTTGACGAGGCGGTTCACCCCGGCGCGTACCTCGCGGCGCTGACGCATCTCGTCCCACGCGGCGGCAGTACGTTCGGCACCCATGATCGCCAGGATCGCGCGGATGGCCTCGCCGTCGCGGACGACGACGCGGGGAACCCCGCGAACCTCGCGCGCCTTCGTGGCGACGCCCAGTCGTCCGGCGGCACCGACGAGGGCCATCGCGGCCTCGCCCGATGGGCAGCTGATCTCCACCGCGGCAGAGCGACCGGGCTCGGTGAGCGTACCGGCCGCGAGGAACGCACCACGCCAGATGGCGGCGAGATCGGCGCGCGAGCCCGTGGTGAGTCGGTTCGGCAGCCCACGCACCGGCCGGCGGCGCTGGTCGAGCAGACCGGTCTGGCGCGCGAGTGTCTCACCGCCCTCGATGACGCGCACGGCGAAGTGATTGCCCGTGCGGGCACTCGACGACTGGATATGGGCGACGTCCGGACGGACGCCGTAGAGCTCGACCAGGTCGCGGGTCACGCGACGGGCGAGCACTTCGGCATCGACTTCGGCTTCAACGGCTACTCGACCGGCGATCGAGTGCAGTCCGCCTGCGAAGCGCAGAATGGCAGTCAGTTCGGCTGCCCGGACGGTCGGCCGCGGATCGCGAATGGCGACAAGCTCGCCCTTGACGTCGGCGGTCAATGACACGATGTGATCCTCACATTCGACCGTTTCCGGTCAAGAAATCATGGTTCAGGGTTGCGCGGTGGCGCAGAGGATCAAGCTTACTCGCGACCCCGGTCCCGATGCTTGAGGCGCACGGCCAGCCCGGGGTGCGAGGAGAGTCGCCGGGCGAGTTCGATCGCCGTGGCGACCGAACGATGCTTGCCTCCGGTGCACCCGATCGCGATGGTCGAATGCGACTTGTTCTCTCGCTGGTAGCCCTCCAGCGCGATCGACACGGCCTTCTCGTAGGCCTCGATGAACTCCTGTGCTCCGGGCTGGCCCAGGACGTACTCCGACACCGCGGCGTCCTCACCCGTGAGCGGACGCAGCTCATCGATCCAGAATGGGTTGGGCAGGAACCGCATGTCCGCGACGAAGTCCGTGTCTGTGGGCACGCCGTACTTGAACCCGAAACTCATCACGGTGAGCGTGTGCCGCGCACTGCCCTCTTCACTGAACAGGTCGGAGACCTGCGTGGCGAGCTGATGGACGTTGAACGCCGAGGTGTCGATGACGATGTCCGAGGCTTCGCGGACGGGCTGCAGCCGCTCCCGCTCCAGCCGGATTCCGTCCAGGAGGGTGCCATCTCCCTGCAGCGGGTGGGGCCTGCGCACCGACTCGAAGCGGCGCACGAGCACCTCATCGGACGCATCAAGGAACACCAGGCGCACGTCGCTGCGATTGCGAAGCTCGCGCATGACTTCCGGGAGCTGGCGGAACAGATCCCGGCCCCGCACATCCGTGATGGCAGCGACGCGGGGCAGTCCCGAGTTGCCGATCAGCGAAAGATCGAGGAGCGGCTTGAGCATCTGCGGCGGGAGGTTGTCGACCACGTACCAGTCGAGATCTTCCAGCGCGTTTCCCACGGTGGAGCGGCCGGCACCCGACATCCCTGTGACGATCAGCACCTCGCTCTGGACACCCGACTCCTCATCGGAGTCCGCGGCACCGGGGAGGCCAGCGCTCTCGTGTTCGGCCTGGGGATCAGCCACGGGTTCTCCTTCGCTCACCACCATGCTACCGATCCGTGGCCGACTCCTCAGCGGACACGGGTCCAGAAGCTGCGACGTCCGTGGGCGTGGCTTCCGTGGGCGTGGCTTCCGTGGGCGTGGCTTCCGTGGGCTCGTCCGTCGGTGCATCGAGTGCGAGGTGCGAATGGATCGTACGGGCGAGCACGGGACCGATGCCGCTCACCTCGGCGATCTCGTCCGGCGTCGCAGCACGCAGCCGGGACACCGAACCGAAATGCTTGAGCAGCACCTTGATACGCGCCTCCCCCAGCCCCGGGATCTCGCTCAACACCGTGCCGATTCCGCGCTTGCGCTTGCGGCGCTGATGAGTGATGGCGAACCGGTGGGCCTCATCGCGCAGACGCTGAACGAGATACAGCGCCTCGCTCGTTCGAGGCAGAATCACCGGGAAGTCATCGTCGGGCAGCCAGATCTCCTCCAACCGCTTCGCGATGCCGCACAGGGCGATATCGGTGCGGCCGGAATCACGCAGGGCGCGAGCAGCCGCTGCCACCTGGGGCTGGCCGCCGTCCACGATCAGCAGCTGCGGCGGGTAGGAGAAGCGGCGACGCCTGCGCGGCGCCTCCTCACCCTCCTGCGTCGCGGGCTCGGCCTCGACCGGTTCGTCCAGGCGGGCGAGACGACGCGTGAGCGTCTGATACATCGAGTCGGTGTCGTCCGTGGTCTCGGTGATCGAGAACGTGCGGTACTGATCTTTGCGCGGCAGGCCGTCTTCGAACACGACCATCGATGCGACGACGTTGGTTCCCGAGAGGTGCGAGATATCGAAGCACTCGATGCGCAGCGGTGCCTCGGCCATGCCGAGTGCCTCCTGCAGATCGGTGAGCGCCTGGGTCCGCGCGACATAGTCGCTCGTCCGCCGGGTCTTGTGCAGGATGAGCGCCTGCTGAGCGTTCGTCGTGGCTGTGCGCAGCAGGTCCGCCATTCGTCCGCGCTGCGCGAGCTTCAGGGAGACTCGCTTCCCGCGTCGTTCCTCAAGCCACAGCTCAAGCTGCTCGGCGTCATCAGGCAACTCGGGCACGAGCACCTTGCGAGGGATATCGGCGGCCGCCGCATCACCGTAGACGCGCTGCAGGAGCTGATCCACCAGCTCCGCGCCGGAGATGTCGATCTCTTTCTCGATGGTGGTGGCGCGCACACCGCGAACACGACCACCGCGCACAATGAAGTGCTGCACTGCCGCCGACAGCTCGTCTTCCGCGATCCCGAACAGGTCCGCGTCCTCGTTCTCAGCCAGCACCAGAGCGCTGCGGCTGAGCACCGCGTCGACCGACGCAATGCGGTCGCGATACACCGCGGCAGACTCGTAGTCCATGGCAACCGCCGACGCCATCATCTTCGCTTCGAGGTCACGACGCACGCGCTGGTCGCCGCCATTCATGAAGGCGATGAACTCGTCCACAACCGCGCGGTGCTCTTCCACGGTGACCTTCATCGAGCACGGTCCACCGCACTTGCCGATCTGGCCGGGGAAACAGGGACGACCTGTCTGCATGGCCTTGCGATAGCTGGCGTCGCTGCAGGTGCGGATCGGGAAGATCCGGATCATCTGATCGATTGTGTCGTGCACGGCCCACACCTTCGGGTATGGACCGAAGTACCGCGCTCCGGGGATCCGATGATTGCGCGTCACGATGACCCGCGGTGCCTCATCGGCCAGCGTGATCGCGAGGAACGGGTACGATTTGTCGTCCTTGTATCGGACGTTGAACGGCGGGTCGAACTCCTTGATCCACATGTACTCCAGTTGGAGTGCATCGACGTCGGAATCGACCACGGTCCACTCCACGCTGGACGCGGTCGTCACCATGCGGCGGGTGCGCTCGTGCAGGGTGCGCAGCGGCGCGAAGTAGTTCGACAACCGCTGCCGCAGGCTCTTCGCCTTTCCCACGTAGAGAACGCGACCGGAGGAATCCCGGAATCGATAGACCCCGGGGTTCGTGGGGATCTCCCCCGCCTTCGGCCGGTACGGCAGTTCGTCGGCCATCAGCGCCCCGCGCGCTCTCCGTCGCGCTTGAGCACCTCGGCGAGGAACGCGCCGGTGTGGCTGCCTTCCGCCTTGGCGACCTGCTCCGGCGTGCCGGTGGTGATGATCTCGCCACCGCCGGAACCACCCTCGGGGCCCAGGTCGATGATCCAGTCGGCGGACTTGATCACGTCGAGATTGTGCTCGATGACGATGACGGTGTTGCCCTTGTCCACGAGCCCGTTGAGCACCTCGAGGAGCTTGCGGACGTCCTCGAAGTGCAGTCCGGTGGTGGGCTCATCCAGCACGTAGATGCTGCGACCGTTGCTGCGACGCTGGAGTTCGGTGGCCAGCTTCACGCGCTGCGCCTCCCCGCCCGAGAGCGTCGTCGCCGACTGACCGAGGCGGACATAGCCGAGACCGACGTCGACCAGGGTCCGCAGGTAGCGGTGGATGGCCTGGATCGGCTCGAAGAACTCGGCCGCCTCGGCGATCGGCATCTCCAGCACCTCGGCGATGTTCTTGCCCTTGTAGTGCACGGCCAGCGTGTCGCGGTTGTAGCGCTTGCCACCGCACACCTCGCACGCGACGTACACGTCGGGGAGGAAGTTCATCTCGATCTTGATGGTGCCGTCACCGGAGCACGCCTCGCACCGACCGCCCTTAACGTTAAAGGAGAACCGGCCGGGCTGATAACCGCGGACCTTCGCCTCAGTGGTCTCGGCGAACAGGGTGCGGATGCGATCGAAAACGCCCGTGTACGTGGCCGGGTTCGACCGCGGTGTACGACCGATCGGCGCCTGATCGACGTGCACCACCTTGTCCAGGTTGTCCAGCCCTGTCACTCGCGTGTGCTTACCCGGAACGGTGCGCGCACCGTTCAGACGCGAGGCCAGCACGCGGTACAGGATGTCGTTCACCAGTGAGGACTTGCCCGACCCGCTCACGCCGGTGACCGCCGTGAGAACTCCCAGCGGGAACGTCGCCGTGACGTTCTTGAGGTTGTTCTCCCGCGCGCCGACGACGCTGATCTGGCGCTTCTTGTCGAGCTTGCGGCGCTTTTTGGGGGTCTGGATGCTGCGTCGTCCGGAGAGGTAGTCGCCGGTCATCGACGCTTCCTCGGCCAGGAGCTCGGCGTAGGGACCGGAGTGCACCACCGCGCCACCGTTGACCCCGGCACCCGGGCCGATGTCGACGATCCAGTCGGAGGCTTCGATGGTCTCCTCATCGTGCTCCACCACGATGAGGGTGTTGCCCAGGTCGCGCAGCTTCGCGAGGGTGTCGATGAGGCGGCGGTTGTCACGCTGGTGAAGCCCGATGGACGGCTCGTCGAGCACATACAGCACGCCGGTGAGACCAGAGCCGATCTGCGTGGCCAGACGGATGCGCTGCGCCTCGCCGCCGGAGAGAGAGCCCGCCGCACGCGCCAGGTTGAGGTAGTTCAGACCCACCTCGATCAGGAACTCCAGCCGCACCCGGATCTCGCGGAGCACCTGAGCGGCGATCTTCGCCTCGCGCTCGGTGAGCTGAACGGTCTGGAAGTACTCGTAGGCGTCGGCCAGGCTCAGCCAGGTGATGTCGGCGATCGAGCGGCCCGCCACCAGCACGGAGAGCACCTCGGGCTTGAGGCGTGCGCCGTTGCAGACGGGGCACGGCACCTCGCGCAGATACTCCTGCCACCGCTGACGCGCGCTGTCGGAGTCGGCGGTGGCGAACTGGCGCTCGATGTAGGGCACCACGCCCTCAAAGCCGGACGAGTACTTCATCTCGCGGCCGTAGCGATTCTTCCATCGCACGGTCACCTTGTAGTTGTCACCGCGCAGCACCGCCTCCTGGACGTCCTCATCAAGGTCCTTCCAGGGCGTGTCCAGCGAGAAGTCGAGGTCGGCAGAGAGGCCCTCGAGAAGTCGCTCGTAGTACTGGTAGAGACCCTTGCCCTGAGTCGTCCACGGGATGATGACACCCTCGCGGATGGAGAGGTCTTCGTCACCGAGCATGAGATCCGTGTCCACGGACATGCGAGTGCCGAGACCCGAGCAGGACGGGCACGCGCCGAACGGCGCGTTGAAGGAGAATGTGCGCGGCTCAATCTCGGTGAGCTGAACCGCGTGGCCGTTGGGGCACGCCAGCTTCTCCGAGAACGAGGTCCACGCGGCGTCGCCCTCCTCATCGACGAAGTTGATCGCCACGATGCCGTCGGTGAGGCCCAGGGCCGTCTCCACGGAATCCGTCACGCGACCGAGGATGTCCGGACTCGCCACCAGACGGTCGACCACCACGGCGATGTCGTGCTTGTACGACTTCTTCAGCGTCGGCGGCTCGGCGAGTTGGACCATCTCACCGTCGACGATCGCGCGCGAGAAGCCCTTCGCGCCGAGCTCGCGGAAGAGATCGACGAACTCGCCCTTCTTCTGGCTCACCACTGGCGCGACCACCTGGAAGCGCGTGCGCTCGGGCAGCTCCATCAGACGATCCGCGATCTGCTGCACGGTTTGACGCTCGATCACGGCACCGCATTCGGGGCAGTGCGCGATTCCGACGCGCGCCCAGAGCAGGCGCATGTAGTCGTAGATCTCCGTGATGGTGCCCACCGTTGAGCGCGGGTTGCGGTTGGTGGACTTCTGATCGATCGAAACCGCCGGGCTCAGGCCCTCGATGAAGTCGACATCCGGTCGGTCCACCTGACCCAGGAACTGGCGCGCGTAGGCGCTCAGCGATTCGACATAGCGGCGCTGGCCTTCGGCGAAGATCGTATCGAACGCGAGGCTCGACTTGCCGGAGCCGGAGAGGCCGGTGAAGACGACCAGCGAATCGCGGGGGATATCAAGATCGACGTTGCGAAGATTGTGGACACGAGCACCGCGAACGGTGAGTTTTCCCGGGGCGGAGACAGGAACGATAGGCACCGGACAAGTCTAGGCGGGGCCTCGGACATTGGATCCGGACGGCCTCATCAGGCGGTACACCAGTGCCGCGAGTGCGGCGGCGCCAAGCACGGAGACAACGGCCGCGAGGGGCACGGCGCCCGTGGTGCGGATGACCGGTACGAGTCCGATGAACAGGGCGACCGGCTGGGTCACGATCTGGATCAACAGGATGCGTCGCAGGGTGGGGCGGAGGGCACGCACCGTGATCCGCGCACGCCAGGGGGTGACGAGAACCAGTGACCCGAACCCGTGCGTGATGGAGATCACAACGATGAGCACGGCGGTGCGCACGGAATCCGCCGCGACCAGCAGGTTGCTCGCAATCAGAAAGCCGAGGGCGATCCACGTGCCCAATGACCGCGGCAGGACGGCCCCGGCCACCGCCGTCGCCGCCACGAGCCACCCCAGCACCGGCTCTGCCGACATCCACCAGGCTGCGGCGCACAGGATGAGCAGGAGAGCGGCACGCAGCGCCACGACGGGCACTGCGGGACCGACCTGGACTCGATGCAACCGCCGCCTCATGTCATCGCCCGATCGCGTCGAGCCGCTGCGAGGTCGGTCGCGAAGTCGTCGCCGGCCCACGTCAGGACGGTGATCCCCGCACGAGCGAAGTCGGCGAACGTATTCTCGCGGTCGAGGAACAGCGTCCGAGCCGCCAGCTGCTGTGCCCAGGACAACCGGGATAGGTCGGGCTGCGGCAGAATGTCGACGGCGAATACGCGATGGCCGCCGGCACGCCACTGGGCCGCGAGCGTCGGTGCCGATCCGTCGAAGAACGTGGACAGCACGTACACGGTGGCACCGGGTGGAGTGAGTGGTGAGCGTCGATACCGCTCCCCCGCCGGACGTTGTCGGGCTGCGCTGATCGCGGTGAGCACGCGCGCCCGCTGCCGGGCGCCCGAACCGGTTCGCACCAGGCGGCCTGCCGCCGCCAGTTCCTGGTACTGCACCCGATCTCCGCGATCCAGTGCCGACTCGAAGATGGCCCGTGCGGCTTCACGGCCCAGGTCCAGGGAGGTCGGACCGCTCTGCTCCTCGTCGCCGCTCCCCCAGGTGGCCACCACCTGCCCCAGATCGTCGGCGATGTCCAACACGACGAGGATCGTGGCCTCGCTCATGGCCTGCGTACGCCGCACATACAGCTCGCCCGGTCGGCGCGCCAAGCGGGCTGTCGCACGCCAGTCGACACGCCGCAGCTCATCACCCGGCGCGAACGGGTGGATATCGCGGAAGTCGCCTCCGCTGCCGGGACGACGACCCGCATGCGCCCCGTGCAGGCCACCGAGGCGCGACCCCAGGGCGAGCTCGCCGATCTGTCGCCGACGCGGAGCGGCGTTCCATTCGAGTGTGTGCGCTGCCGTGGTGTCGGACACGAGGGCGCCGTCGGCACCGAGCGCCCGTACCCGCGCGTCCAGGAGCCTCGCCGGGCCGGAGTGCAGCAGAGTGCTGCGGGCCCGCACCTCCTGGTCCGGCGTGAGAACAACCTCACTGACGTGGCGACGGCCCTGCAGCACCCAGAGGTCCACCAGCTCCGCGTCAGTGTGCCCGCGGACGCGTGAGTGCGGCTCACCTTCGCGCGTCGCTTCCTCGTCCACCAGTGCCTCGACTCGCGCATCGCTTGATCTCTGGCGCTGGCGCAGCGCCAAGACCAACCACAACGCGAAGGGCAACCCGAGGATCACGATATCCGGACGGGCGAGCACGGCGCCGACCGCAACGAGCACGACGGTGCCGATTGCCGCGATTCCCAGTGCAGCACTCGGGTGCCATGCCGCGTGCCGCGGGAGTCGGCTCATCGCGCCGCGCCCACGGTCGGCGGCACGGGAACCTGTGCCACAACCGACTGCACGATCCGCTCCGGCGAGACCCCCTGCGCCCAGGCCTGTGGTGAGAGCGAAAGACGGTGTGCCAGCACGGGAACCGCGATGCGCTTGACGTCGTCGGGACGAACATACTCTCGCCCTGCGAGGGCTGCCAGCGCTCGCGCCAGCAGCAGCAGTGCCTGCGAACCGCGCGGCGAGGCGCCCACGGCCACGTGCTGTGCGGATCGCGTCGTGCGCGCGATATCGACGCAGTAGCGCGCAACGTCCTCATCGATGTGAATGGCCTCGACCACGCGCTGGAGCGCGCGCAGCTCCTCGGCTGTCGTCACCGACTCGACCGTGGGCGACTCCTGCCCGCGGCGCACGCGACGCAGCAGAATCTCCGTCTCGCCCTCCGGACTCGGGTAGCCCGCGCCGAGGCGCACCATGAATCGATCGAGCTGGGCTTCGGGCAGTGCGTACGTGCCCTCGAACTCGATCGGATTGGAGGTCGCGAACACGTGGAAGGGCTCTGTCAGCGGGTAGCGTGTGCCTTCCACTGTGACCTGGCGCTCCGCCATCGCCTCCAGCATCGCCGACTGGGTCTTGGGTGTGGTGCGGTTGATCTCGTCGGCGAGCAGCAGTCCGGCAAAGATCGGCCCCGGTCGGAATCGGAACTCTCCGGTGTCCGGGGCGTACACGAATGATCCCGTCACGTCGCCGGGCAGCATGTCGGGCGTGCACTGCAGACGTCGGAAGTCGAGACCGAGCGCCGCTGCGAGCGATCGGGCGGCCACGGTCTTGCCGAGGCCGGGAACGTCTTGGAAGAGCACGTGACCGCCCGCGAGCACCGCGCCGAGCGCGATCTCGAGGCTGTCCTGCATCCCGACCACGACTCGATGCACCTGGTCGAGAATCCGCGCACCGGCATCGGCGACATCGGCAACCGTCAACTGTTCCGTCATCTGTTCTCCTGTGTCTCGGGGGAAAGTCGTTCCGCCGCGACGACCGCTGCCTCCAGCGCCTTGGCCGTGGGGTGCGGCGCAAGCAGGCCCGCGCGCACGTGTGCGCCCAGGAGGCCGTCGATTGCTGCCGCGTCATCCGGATCGTCGAGCTCCAGTCCGTGCGCGCGCAGTCGGCGGCGCAGCACATCCGTTACGCGCAGCACCGCGGTGCGTCCGGGATAACCGGAGGTCGGGCTGATCGTCCAGGCCAAGCGCGCGACATCCGAGACTCCGACCCGATCGTCGTCGGGAGGCTGCGGAGGCCACACCGGGAGCTCGTCCGTCTGCAGCACGCGCGCGGCCGCGACCACCACGCTCACAGCCAGACCCCACGCCAGCGCGAACAAGGTCTCGACGCCGAAGATCGTGCACGCGATGAACACCGCCCCGCCGGCGAGCAGAGCGCCGACGATCGACCCGAGGAGTGGGCGCGTCACGACCACACCGTCTCGATACGCCGCAGAGCGGCCCGGGCGAGCCGAAGCTCGGCGTCGTCGACGCTGCGCCCACCGAAGCGCACGTCCTCGTACAGGCGCAGCAGTGTGCCGACATCCGCTGTGGCACGCTGATCCCGGGCGATGATGCGCACGACGAATTCTCCGGCTGTCTCGGTCGGTTCGCGGCGCAGACCAGCGTCGGCCGCCGACTCCTCCAAGCCGACCCACGCCGCGACGATGGCATCGGCGGGCTCGCGATCGGCATCCATCTCGGCAAGCGCAGCAGCGATACCGCGACGGATCACCTGCGCGTCGGGCTCAGGTGCGGCAACGCCCGCGATGCCCTCCGTCAGGCTGACCCCGGCGCGTGCGTGCACGCGGCGCTCGCGCAGCCACCGAATCAGGTGACGTGTCACCCAGATGCCAAGCAAGACGAGTACGGCTGCGAGGAGCAGCGCCAACACCACCTGAATCGCCGAAGATGCGGCGGGATCGACGGGCGGCGGAGTCGGCATTTCGCCGGGAGCTGCCGACGCGGCCGGTGGTGGGGTGATCGGAGGCGGGGAGACTGCTCCGAAGTCCGGCGGATCCACGCGCGGGACACCCTGCACCGTGCTGACCAGTGCGACGAAGACGATGATCGCCGTCACGGTCACAACACCCGGCAGGCCCAGCAGCCGAGAGCGCGCAGGATCCTGTGTCTCCCGGGGACTGCGCATGCGCCCACCCTACCCGTGCGCGCCGACACGGACCGGGGTCCGCTCAGAGAACGCGATCATGGCCACCCGCGAACGGGCGGAGCGCCTCTCGCAGTTCCCTCACCTCGTCGACGTTCATGTGCACGGCGCTCATCACGGCGGGCGGGACGTCCAACGCTCGCTCTCGCAGAGCCTGCCCCTCTGAGGTGACGATGATCTCCAGACGTCGCTCGTCTGTGGCGCTTCGCTGACGCAGGACCAGTCCCTGAGCTTCGAGACGCTTCACCAGTGGTGAGACAGTCGCCGATTCCAGGGCCAGCGAGTCGGCCAGCTCGCCCAGCGTCCGCGGCGACTGCTCCCACAGGGACAGCATGACCAGGTACTGAGGATGGGTCAGGCCGAGCGGCTCCAGAATCGGACGATAGAGAGCGACCACGTTGCGCGCCGCCGTCACGAGCGCGAAGCAGAGCTGCGCATCGAGCTTCAGATACTCGTCCTTTTCAGCCATGTTTCGATCATACGTGGACCAATAGTTAGTACACTAAGTATATGAGCGACAAACAGCGTCTGCGTGACCGTATCCGCGAGGCCGGGGGTCTCTATGCCTGGTTCAACTCTTCGCTGATTCGGATCGCCGGGCCGGCGACGGTCGGGCCGTACGAGAGCGAGCCGCCGGCCCCGCGCCAGAGCGCACCCTGCCCGCTGTGCGGCCACCCGATGTCGGAGCACACCTTCGACCGCTCCGGCCCGAAGCCTCTGATGCACTGCCCCTGATGCACTGCCCCTGATGCACTGCTCCTGATGCACTGCCCCTGATGCACTGCCCGCGAGGTGCGGGGGCCACGCGGCGCTGGTGCTCCGTGTTCTCACCGTGCCTGCGCAGCACCGGCAGCGCCGCCCACCCATGCCCCGCACGACGCTATGCGGCACGTACTTCTGGCGATGCGTGGACTCGTCACGCCGTCCCATCGGACGGCACCCTGCCGGTCTCCCTACGCGTGACCGGCACGCTCGATGGCGCGCAGCTCCTTCTTCAGCTCCTGCACCTCATCACGCAGTCGCGCCGCAAGCTCGAACTTGAGCTCGGACGCGGCCGTGAGCATCTGGTCGCTGAGATCCGCAATAGTCTGCTCCAGCTGCTCGGCACCCTCGGCCCCGATACCCACACGCTTGGACTTCGCCCCGCCTCCGCGCTTTTTCGCGCGCTCCAGGAGTGCCTTGGTGTCGGCACCCTCACGGGCGAGAACCTCGGTGATGTCCGCTATGCGCTTGCGGAGCGGTTGCGGGTCGATGCCATGTTCCAGGTTGTAGGCCCGCTGTTTCTCCCGACGACGGCTGGTCTCATCGATGGCGGTCTTCATGGAGTCGGTCATCACGTCCGCGTACATGTGTACCTCACCGGACACGTTTCGCGCAGCACGACCGATCGTCTGGATGAGAGACGTGCCACTGCGGAGGAATCCCTCCTTGTCGGCGTCGAGGATGGCCACCAGCGACACCTCGGGCAGGTCGAGGCCCTCACGAAGCAGGTTGATGCCGACGAGAACGTCGTAGATACCGGCTCGAAGCTCGGTCAGCAGCTCGACCCGGCGCAACGTGTCGACGTCCGAGTGCAGATAGCGAACCTTCACGCCGTGCTCGCCGAGGAAGTCTGTGAGCTCCTCCGCCATCTTCTTCGTGAGGGTGGTGACGAGAACACGCTCGTCTCGCTCTACCCGCATCCGGATCTGCTCGAGGAGGTCGTCGATCTGTCCCTTGGAAGGCTTGACCACGATCTCCGGGTCGATCAGCCCCGTGGGGCGGATGATCTGCTCCACGATGCCGTCGGCGATGCCCATCTCGTAGCGGCCGGGGGTGGCGGACAAGTAGACCGTCTGTCCGATGCGATTCTTGAACTCGTCCCAGCGCAGAGGGCGGTTGTCCATCGCTGACGGGAGTCGGAATCCGTGCTCCACCAGCGTGCGCTTGCGGGAGGCATCACCCTCGTACATCGCGCCGATCTGCGGGACCGTCGCGTGCGACTCGTCGATGACCAGCAGGAAGTCGTCGGGGAAGAAGTCCAGCAGCGTGTGCGGCGGCTCCCCCGCCTCACGACCGTCCATGTGACGGGAGTAGTTCTCAATGCCCGAACAGAAGCCCAGTTGCTGCAGCATCTCCAGGTCGAACGTGGTGCGCATGCGCAGGCGCTGGGCCTCCAGCAGCTTGCCCTGGCCCTCGAGCTCAGCCAGGCGCTCCGCCAGCTCCTCTTCGATGGATCCGATCGCTCGCTGAACGACATCGGTGGCCGCGACGTAGTGCGAAGCCGGGAAGATCGGCACCGAATCGAGCTTGTCGACCACGTCGCCTGTGAGCGGGTGGAGCCGGTAGAGCGCTTCGATCTCATCGCCGAACATCTCGATGCGAATCGCGAACTCCTCGTACACCGGGATGATCTCGATCGTGTCGCCACGCACACGGAAATTGCCCCGAGAGAAGTCGACGTCGTTGCGGTTGTACTGCATCGCGATGAACTGGCGGATGAGGGCGTCGCGGTCGTACCGCTCCCCCACCTGCAGCGCGACCATCGCCCGCAGGTACTCCTCCGGCGCACCGAGGCCGTAGATGCACGACACCGTGGAGACCACGACGACGTCTCGTCGGCTCAGCAGAGAGTTGGTGGTGGAGTGGCGGAGCCGCTCCACCTCGGCGTTGATGGACGAGTCCTTCTCGATGAAGGTGTCCGTCTGCGGCACGTAAGCCTCGGGCTGGTAGTAGTCGTAGTACGAGACGAAGTACTCGACGGCGTTGTGCGGCATGAGGTCGCGAAACTCGTTGGCGAGCTGCGCAGCCAGCGTCTTGTTGTGGGCGAGTACCAGCGTGGGGCGCTGGACCTGCTCGATGAGCCAGGCCGTGGTGGCTGACTTTCCGGTACCCGTGGCACCCAGAAGCACGACGTCGGTCTCGCCGGCATTGATACGCGCCGCCAGGTCGGCGATGGCCGCGGGCTGGTCGCCCGATGGCATGTACTCGCTGACGACCTCGAACGGACGAACGGCACGCGTTGGTTGCATGAATCCAGCCTAGAACGGGCCACCGACATTGAGCTCGTCGTCCGCTCTCGGCGCATGATCGGGGCTCATACCGGCGCGAGGAAGCCCATCGACGTGGGCCGCCAGCCGTCGAAGACGGCCGACGCCTGCGCGCTGCTCAGCCCGACGGTGCCCTGCACGACCTCGCTCAAGAAGTCACGGAAGTCGTTGGTTCCTGGCAGGTCCCCGGTCTCGAGCATCGTGCTGTCCAGCCCTCGCCAGTCGCCGTACACGCCGCCGCGGACACCGGCGCCGAGGGCGATCGCCAAGCCGCCATGCCCGTGGTCGACGCCGCCGCTCGCGTTCTGGTTCACCCGACGCCCGAACTCACTCATCAGGATGACGGTGGTGGCGTCCGCCTTCTCACCCAGGTCGGTGAAGAAGGCGGCGAGACCGTCGCCGAGCGCCGCCAGCATGTCCCGCATGTCTCCGCTGCCCTCGTCACCGACACCCGTATGCATGTCCCAGCCCCCGAGGTCCACCGTGGCGACCCGAACGCCCATGTCGTCACGGATCAGCGTCGAGAGCATCCGCAGCTGCTGGCCGAACTCGCCGGCCGGATAGATGTCTGGCCGGGCGTCCTGCGACGCGGCGATTGTCGCCGCCTGTGCGTCGACATCCAGCGCGATCCGCGCATGCACGGCGATCGGGTGATCCAGACCGGTGTACAGCGTGGAGAGCGCCTCGCGAGTCGCACCGCCCCACTCACTCGGCGAGCGGAACGTCAGATCGGACGGCTGTTCAGCGACCAGGGAGTGGCTCACGCCGGCCAGGGAGCGCGTGAGGTTGGAGGTCATCGACATCGATCGGAAGGTCGTCCCCTCGCCGCTCGCCTCCAGGACGCGGTCGAGCCAACCGCGGGACGACGCCCCGCCGGATCCACCCCGCTCGAGGCAGTCCTGCGCTTGGAAGTGACTTCGCGTGAGCTGGGGTGTCGCGATGTCAGGTACCGCGGCGACGCGACCGCGATCGATCATCGGCTTGAGAGCGCCGAGCGCCGGATGCAACCCGAACCGCTCGTCCATCCGCATGAGGTTGCCAGGCCGAACCGCGATGTCGGGACGCCACGCGACCAGCTGCGGATCGTCCGCGGGCACCAGGACGGACAGCCCGTCCATCCCGCCGCGGAGGAACACCACCACCAGCGTGCGTCGAGTTCCGCCCGCCTCGGCGTCGTCCGCTGCTTGGGCATAGGACACCCGCGTGGTCACGAGCTGGGCACCGAGTGCGGCGACACCGAGCCCGAGGCCGCCGGCGAGCAACTGACGGCGAGTGAAGCCGCGTCGCCACTGCTCGGGACGCTCGTCGGCATCAGCTCGAACGGCATCGCCCATCAGGCGGATCATCGCCTCATCGTCGTTGGGCCCGAGGTTGCGCCAATCCGGGCAGTCCGGATGCGGAATGAAGTCGTTGCTCATCGGAGTCCTATCGCAGGAGGTAGCGGGGCGAGTCGAAGAAGAGGGCGGCGACGCTCGCCCTCTGATTGGCGTGACGAGGCTCGACGGTGGCGTCGGCAGAGACGCCGAGGAAGGCCGTGACAGCCCCACGGTCGCGGTCATCTGCCGCGGCGCCAAGCACCACCTGGCTGACCTGATCGGCCCAGCCACCGGCGGTCTGCCCCGCCTCGGGCGTGATTCGCGCCAGGAAACCCTCGGACGGTTCGAAGGTGAGTCGGTCGCCGTTGACGAGTTCTCGATGGTGATCCCACCGCCCGGCGATCTGCCCGGCACCCAGCCAAGCCTCCGCGACATCCGGGTAGCCGTTGGGCGGCCCCCAGCGCAGCGGCGCGTCGCCGAGGTTGTCGACGGTCCAGAACATGCGCCGCACCTCGTCGATGTTGGTGCGGTCAATCGTCATCTCGATGCAGCGGATGACCCCACTGAGATCGTCCGTGGGGCGTCGCAGCTTCGTCGACTGAGAGCTCCAGAACTCCTCGCTGCAGATCAGCGCCACCATCACGGCCCGGATGTCCGTGTCCGTCGACAGATACACATCGGCGAGAGCCGCGACCAGATCGGCGGATGGCCGGTCAGACACGAATCGAACCGCAAGCTTGCGCGCGATCGTCTCGGCGGTGCGCGGATGACGCGCCAGATGCGCGATGTATCGATCACCGAGCTCCAGCCCGGCCGCTGCATCTGTGTTGGGGTCGGTGAATCCCAACACACTCACCGGTCCCAGCGCGTGATGTTCGGGCTCCCAGCTGAAGGCCTGTTCCGAGATGCGACGACCAGACATGATCATCGACGAGCTGCGCACCTCGGCCTCTGTGTACGCTCCATAACCGACCGTGTGCAGTTCCAGGAGCTCGCGGCCATAGTTCTCGTTCACGTCCGCAGCGGACGAACGACGATTGTCGAGCACGACCATCATCGCCGGGTGGCGGGCGGCAGCATGCAGCATGTCGGCGTATCTGCCCAGCGCATGCGCGCGGATCACCGTGCGGTGATAGTCGGCGACGCTCCAGGTCATGCTGTCGCCGTACATCGGCGGCACGTTGAGGGTGTTGGCGAACACGTCGGCGACCTGCTCGAAGATCTGGCGTGACCCGAACAGACGCCGTGCCAGCGTGGACTGCTCGGTCTCGCTCGCAGCCGTGGGGTCGACGTCGTCGGCCAGTGCAGCCCGCGCCTCATCGATACTGTAGTAGGACGCCGGGTACCACGAGCGCAGCACCGGTTCGATGGCATCCTTCGCCGTCGGGTCGAGCTGCTGCGCGACCCACGCTCGCAGTCCGGCGCTCTCGATCTCCCTCAGCGCGCTTTCGCCCACGGCGATCCCCACCCGCCGGAGCAGGTGACGGCGAGCCTCGGCGGTATCCGCAACAGGAATCGGGAGGGAGTCGGTCGGGCGCTGCGGGGACGTGGGCTCTGCGGGTTCGGACGGCTCGGATGGCTGCGCCGGTTCGGTCGGATCCGGGCTCACGGGTTCGGAGGGCTTCTCCGGTGCGTCGGGATCCGAGGGCTGGTCTGGAACGACAGGATCGGGCTCGCGGGGCAGCGGCGGATCCACGGGCTGTGGGACTGGCGGCTCCGGCTCTGCCTGCGTGAGCGAGTCATCGCGATCCTTCGGCGCGTCGGGACCGACACTCTCGTCCGGGCCGGGCGTCGGCTGCGGCACGGCCGGGGGTTCTGGTGTGTGGGATGGCTGGGGCTGCGTGGGCGGCACCGGTGCAGACGTGGTGGGTCGAGGTGCGGGGCCGGATCCGCCTCCGAGTGTTGCGGACGCGCTCGGCGACGGTGCGGCCGCGGGGCCACCGGCGCGTGGGGCGATCACGGCGGCGACCGCGGCTAGGGCGGCGGTGCCCGCGGCAGCCACGCCGAGACGCATGACGGTTCGACGCCGAGGCGTCGGCACCTCTTCTTGCGGGACTGCCGAGTCTTGCGAGACTTCGGGCTCCTCGGAGCTCGCGTTCGTCCGGCGAGCGGCACGACGGGTGGCGGGGACGATGTCGCGCGGAACGTCCGCTTCGGGGTGCATTGTGGCGTACCTCTGCAAGCTGAATGGGATTCAACGAGGGGACGCAGGGAGGTATCACGAGGCTAGCGAAGCCCGATGAGGCAGCCGCGACCAATGGGATGAGGCTTCTCTCACACTCATGAGAGCACCCTCACGCTGAGTAGGCTGGCCGAGTGATCGAGACACTCGTGGGTTCCTCGCTTGCCGCCGCGGCCGGATTGAACGCATGGATTCCGCTGCTCATTCTGGGCTTGTTGTCTCGCTTCACCGACCTCGTACCGCTGCCCGGCACGTGGCAATGGCTCTCGTCCGACCTCGCCCTGTGGATCATCGGCGGGCTGCTGATCGTCGAAGTGGTCGCCGACAAGGTCCCCGCGCTGGACACCGTGAACGACATCATCCACACGGCCATCCGTCCGGCCGCTGGAGGAATCGCTTTCGGTGCGGGCGCGAGTGCCGAAGCCCTCACGCTCGATGACGCCGCCTCCTGGAGCACGATCGACTGGGGTCCCGTCATCACCGGCATCGTGATCGCACTGCTCGTGCACGGGATCAAGGCGACGGCACGGCCGGTAGCCAATCTCGCCACTGCAGGGGTCGCGGCGCCCGTGCTGAGCACGATCGAGGACGGCGTGTCCGTGGTCGTGTCGGTGCTCGCGATCCTGCTCCCGGTCCTCGCGATCGTCCTTGTCATCGCGCTCGTGATCGGCGGTGTGATGCTGATTCGGCGCGGTCGGCGGCGACGACGCGAACTGCGTGCAGCTCAGACCGGCTGAGTGAGACGAGCCCAGAGCTCGTCGGTCTGCTCTCGGGTGTGCTCCAGCGTCCCACTGGTGTCGATGACCACATCGGCGAGGGCCCGACGCTCGTCGTCACTGGCCTGAGATCCGATGCGGCGCTCCGCGTCGTCGTGCGACAGGCCACGGAGTGTCACGAGGCGCTCGGCCCTGATCTCTGCAGGAGCGTCAGCGACCACGACGAGGTCCCACTCCCCCGTGCCTCGCGCCTCGGCAAGAAGCGGAACGTCGTAGACGATGACGGCTGACGGATCCGTTTCCCGAGCTTCCGCGAACCGCCGCTGCGACTCTTGCTTCACCGCGGGATGGACGATGGCGTTGAGCTGGGCGAGGCGATCGGGGCGGCCGAACACGGCCTGTCCGAGTCGCGCACGGTCGAGCACACGGTCGACCACCATGTCGGCACCGAAGACAGCGGCGATCTCTTCAAGGAGTGGCTGATGCGGTGCCTGCAGCTCATGCACGATCGCATCGGCGTCGATGACGATCGCTCCATGTGATGCGAGACGCGCCGCGACGGTGGACTTTCCGGAGGCGATACCGCCGGTGAGTGCGATCAGGGGCATGTGCCCATCCTGCCACCGGTCGCGCGCACAAACGGCAACGGGGCCGGGACCCGAAGGTCCCGACCCCGTTGCGTGATGGGCTGGATCAGGCGTTGCCCGAGAGCTTCTCGCGCAGAGCCGCGAGAGCCTCGTCGTCGGCCAGCGTGCCGGACGAGCTGGAGTCGCTCGTGAAGGACGAGGACGCGTCGAACGAGTCGTTCTGCGCCTCGGCCTCGGCGGCCTTGATGACCTGAGCCTTGTGCTGCTCCCAGCGAGCCTGGGCAGCGGCGTACTCCTGCTCCCACTTCTCGCGCTGGGTGTCGAAGCCTTCCTTCCAGGCACCGGTCTCGGCGTCGAAGCCCTCCGGGTACTGGTACTCGCCGTTCTCGTCGTACTCCGCGACCATGCCGTAGAGGGCCGGGTCGAACTCGGTGCCGTACGGGTCGACAGACTCGTTGGCCTGCTTCAGCGACAGCGAGATGCGACGACGGTCCAGGTCGATGTCGATGACCTTGACGAAGACCTCTTCGCCGACCGACACAACCTGCTCCGCGAGCTCCACGTGCTTGCCCGAAAGCTCGGAGATGTGCACGAGGCCCTCGATGCCGTCTGCGACGCGTACGAACGCACCGAACGGAACGAGCTTGGTGACCTTACCCGGGGTGACCTGGCCGATGGCATGGGTCCGGGCGAAGACCTGCCACGGGTCCTCCTGCGTCGCCTTCAGCGACAGGGAGACGCGCTCACGGTCAAGGTCGACCTCGAGGATCTCAACGGTGACCTCCTGGCCAACCTCGACGACCTCAGAAGCGTGCTCGATGTGCTTCCACGAGAGCTCGGAGACGTGGACGAGACCGTCAACGCCACCCAGGTCGACGAACGCACCAAAGTTGACGATCGAGGACACGACACCCTTGCGAACCTGACCCTTGTGCAGGTTGTTGAGGAAGTGCGTGCGGGTCTCGGACTGCGTCTGCTCGAGCAGAGCGCGGCGCGAGAGCACGACGTTGTTGCGGTTCTTGTCCAGCTCGAGGATCTTCGCCTCGATCTCCTGGCCCAGGTACGGGGTCAGGTCGCGGACGCGACGCAGCTCGATGAGAGACGCCGGGAGGAAGCCGCGCAGGCCGATGTCGACGATGAGGCCGCCCTTGACGACCTCGATGACCGAACCGGTAACGACGCCGTCGTTCTCCTTGATCTTCTCCACGTCGCCCCACGCGCGCTCGTACTGCGCACGCTTCTTCGACAGGATGAGGCGGCCTTCCTTGTCCTCCTTCTGGAGAACGAGGGCTTCGACCTGGTCGCCGACGCTGACGACCTCGTTGGGGTCGACGTCGTGCTTGATGGAAAGCTCACGCGAGGGGATGACACCCTCGGTCTTGTAGCCGACGTCGAGCAGGACCTCGTCGCGGTCGATCTTGACGATCGTGCCCTCGATGATGTCGCCGTCGTTGAAGAACTTGAGCGTCTTCTCGACCGCGGCCAGGAAGTCCTCCGCAGATCCGATGTCGTTGATCGCGACCTGCTTGGTGGCCGGGGCGCTTGCGTTAGTCATGTAGTGGGTTGTCCTTGTGTGGATGTTTCTCGGGCCACGCGACATCGACGACGTGCGAGCACGTCTCAGCCGCGAGGCGATTGGATGGTTGTGTTGCTGATCACGGCGCGGCGGAAGCGCCACAAATCCGTGACAGTCAACACTATCAGAATCATGCCGCTGGCGTGCCCCGGTGATCGCTCAGCGCGAACCTCTTTTCTCCGCGCAAGGCACGCATCTCAGGGCGAATGGCAGCGCCTCGAGTCGAGCGAGCGGAATCTGCTCACCGCAGTCGGCGCAGACACCGTACCGACCGTCTGAGACCCGCGCTTCGGCGGCAGCAATCTCACGCAGCTCCTGCTCCGCGGCCGCACGCCGGGCGTCCAATCGCGACCACTCCTCCGAGAGCGGCACCCCCTCCGGGTCGTGCTCGTCGTCGCCTCCCGCGCTGTCGCGCATCGCGCCGACATGCGCCAACTGATCGGCCGCCGCCGTCGCGCGGGCCTGCGCCGCCGCACGACGTGCCGCAAGCACCGTCACAGCGCGACTGAGGTCGCGATTCACCATGCCGGTACCGTACTCCCGTCGCCGGGCGCGCGGTCGTGCGCGCGGGATCGGGACAGGGCAAGATGGGCACGTGACCCGCACGATGCTTCTCGACACCGCCTCGCTCTACTTCCGCGCGTTCTACGGTGTTCCCGACACCGTGCGTGCTCCCGACGGCTCCCCCGCGAACGCCGTGCGCGGGCTGTTGGACATCATCACGAAGCTGGTGAGCACCTACCGTCCGGATGAGATCGTCGCGTGCTGGGATGACGACTGGCGCCCGCAGTGGCGCGTCGACCTGATCCCGACCTACAAGGCGCATCGTGTCGTCGCAGAGCGCGCCGGCGAGCCGGACGTCGAGGAGACACCCGACGAGCTCACGGCGCAGATTCCGGCGATCCGAGCGATGCTGAACTCCCTCGGCATTCCGATCGTCGGGGCGGCGGGGTACGAGGCGGATGACATCATCGGAACCCTGGCGACACGGACCGCGAACCCGGTCGACATCGTCACCGGCGACCGCGACCTCTTCCAGCTCGTGGACGACTCCCGCGGTGCTCGTGTCATCTACACGGCGCGCGGAATGAGCAACCTCGAGGTGGTGACGGATGAGACCATCATCGCCAAGTACGGAATCCGCCCCGACCAGTACGCGGACTTCGCAACGATGCGGGGCGATGCATCCGACGGGCTTCCCGGTGTCGCCGGAGTCGGTGAGAAGACAGCTGCCACGCTCCTCCAGCAGCACGAGACTCTCGCCGGGATCATCACGGCGGCGGAAAGCGGAACCGGCATGAGCGCCGGAGTGCAGAAGAAGCTCCTCGCGGCCGCGGTGTACCTGGAGGTTGCTCCCACGGTGGTCGCCGTGGCTCGCGGCGTGGACATCGAGGTCACTCCGGGCGTCATCGCACCGCTCAGCGCGGATCAGGCGGTCACCGCGCGCACACTCGCCGAGCGCCATGGCTACGCCTCCGCACTGGAGCGCTATCAGGCCGCGGTCGCGGCCTGATCAGCCGCGACGCACGGCCAGTGCCGCACCGATGAGCATGAACGCATACGTCACCGTGACGCCCACGAGCGTCCACAGCGGCAACGTCCACCCACCCGAGAGGTCGTGGAGCAGGCCCGTCACCGGCGCTCCGAATGAACTGATCACGTAACCCACGCCCTGGACCAGCGCGCTCATGCCGGCCGCCTCAGCGTCGGAACGAGAGATCTGCACCATCATCGCGAAGATCGCGACGAACCCGCCCGCTTGAGCGACCGCTCCGACGCACATCCAGAGGAGCATCAACTGGGGCGCGATCGCCAGGCCCAGGGTGGTCGTGACCCAGGTCGCCCCGACGACGATCACCGGAACGAGCGGAGGGGTGTAGCGCGCGAGCACCGGAACCAGGAAGGCGCCGAGGATCGCCACGCCCTGGAACACCGATGACATCGCCCCGGCAGCGTTGGGGTCCAAGCCGAGACGATCGGCGCCGATCGTCGGAAGCCACGTGGTCAGCGCGTAGTACGCGGCCGACTGACAGCCGAACGCCAGCATGAGGAGCACGGTGATCGGTCGGAGGATTCTCTTCTTCGATCCCGCGCCGACCACCGGAGTGGGCCCGGTGATCGTGGCGACGGCATCGCGCTCCGGAAGGGTGTCGATGGCGACAGGCGCTACCGCGCGACGTCGCGCCATGTGGGTGCTCCACAGCAGGATCCCGATCACCGTGAGCCCGCTCCAGGCCATCAGCGCCCACTGCCAGCCGATCGCCGATGCCAGCGGAGCCGTCGCGAGTGAGGTGATCAGGGAGCCGACGTTGAGCATCGCCGTGTACGCGGCGGTCATCGTCGCCACCCGGGTCGGCGGCGCCTCACGACGGATGATGACGGGCGCGACGACATTGCCGATCGTGATCGAGCCGCCGATGATGATCATCCCGACCAGCATCCAGCCGAACCCGGGCAGGCCCCGCACGAAGGTGCCGACAAGCACACCTACGAGGGTGCTCATCAGGGCGAACTCGGCACCGCGGCGCCGGATCACCAGCGCGGCGACCGGCGTCATCAGCGCGAACATCAGCACGGGAGCCGTGGTGAGCAGGCCCGCCGTGCCCGTGTCGATCCCGAGGTCGGCGGTGATGCGCGACATCACGGGCGTCGGCGCCACGATCGGTGACCGCATCGAGAGTGCAGCCACCATGACGCCCGCCAGGGCCAGCCAGGGAAGCGATCGGCGCACGGCTGAAGAAGACATCACTTCAGTCTAGGCGCGGGCTGCTCCCCCTCACGCTCGAGCCAGCCAGGCCTCCAGGCGCGCGATCGGCCACGTCGTCACGATGCGCTGAGCCGGCACGCCACACGCCTCTGCACGCGCCGCACCGTGATCCAGGAGGGAGAGCTGACCCGGTGCGTGCGCATCGGAGTCGATGGCGAAGAGACACCCCTCCTCCAGCGCGACGCCGATGAGATCATCGGGCGGATCGGCGCGCTCCGGGCGGGAGTTGATCTCCACCGCGACCCCCTGCTCCGCACACGCCGCGAACACGGCACGCGCATCCAGCTCGGACGGCGGTCGCGTCCCGCGCTCCCCCGTCACGAGGCGACCGGTGACATGACCCAGCACGTGCATCCGACCGGAGTTGACAGCGCGCACCATCCGCCGCGTCATGTCCTCGCGCGAGCTGCGCAGCTTCGAGTGCACGGACCCCACCACCACATCCAGGCGCGCCAGCATCTCGTCGGTCTGGTCCAGCTCGCCGTTCTCCAGAATGTCGACCTCGATACCGCGCAGAACCCGAATCGGCGCCTGAATCTGGTCGAGCGCATCGAGCTGGCTTGCCAGCCGCTCGGCCGTCAGCCCACGGGCCACACGCAGCCGGGGCGAGTGATCGGTGATCGCCTGATACTCGTGGCCGAGAGCCACGGCTGCATCGATCATCGCCTGGATGCCGGCGGTGCCATCCGACCAATCGGTGTGCGCGTGCAGATCCCCGCGCAGAGCGGGTCGCAGCGTGCTCTCGGTCACGGCGTATCGTGCACGGAGCTCGGCCAAGTAGTCAGGCACCTGTCCGTCGAGCGCCTGAAGGATGACCGCGCGGCTGGTGTCGCCGACACCCGCGATGTGCGCGGAACGCAGTCGGTCCGACAATTCGCCCGTCGTCAGCCCGTCGATCGCCGCCGCGGCCGAGCGAAACGCCTTCGAGCGATACTTCGATGCCCGCTCCCGCTCCAGCAGGGTGGCGATCTCGGTTAGAGCGTCGACGGGCTCCATAGCAGTTTCCCTGCACCGCTCACGCGGTGGCGAGTTCTCTCGTCGCATCGATCCAGGAGGCGAGCTGCGCCTCGGCGGCACCGCTGTCGATCGCCTCACGGGCGACGACGGCAGCTTCGGCAAGCCGCTCCACCATCGGCCGCTGCGCCTGTGTCGCATCCTGTGAGAGACGGTGGGCGACCATACCGGCTGCGGCGTTCAGCACCACGATGTCGCGCACGGGGCCGGTGTCGCCCGCGAGCACGGAGCGAACGACGGCCGCATTGTGCTTCGGGTCGCCACCGCGGAGATCCTCCAACCGGGCGAAAGGGATACCCAGATCGCGCGGATCGATGTCGTGCTCGTGGATGTCTCCGCGGGTCACCTCCCAGACGCGGCTGTGGCCGGTCGTGGTCATCTCGTCCAGACCGTCATCACCGCGGAACACGAGGGCGGTCGCACCGCGCGTACGGAACACCCCGGTGATCAGTGGAACGCGATCCAGCTGGGCCACGCCGACGGCATTCGCTTCGGCGCGCGCCGGGTTGCAGAGCGGACCCAGGATGTTGAACACCGTTGGCACGCCCAGCTGGCTGCGCGTGGCGCCGGCATGACGGAACCCGGGGTGGAACGCTGCAGCCCACGCGAAAGTCAGACCGGTGCGCGCGAGAACCTCCGCGACGCCCTCGGGCGAGAGCGAGAGGTCAACACCCAGCGCTGTCACCACATCGGAGGCCCCGGACGACGAACTCGCCGCCTTGTTGCCGTGCTTGACCACCGGAACACCCGCAGCGGCACACACGATGGACGCCATGGTCGATACATTGACCGTGCTGTGGCGGTCACCGCCCGTGCCTACGATGTCCAGCACGTCGACCGGAACCGGCAGCGGAAGCGCGGCTTCCAAGATCGCATCGCGGAAGCCCACGATCTCGTCAACGGTCTCGCCCTTTGCCCGCAGGGCGACCAGGAAACCAGCCAGCTGAGCATCGCTCACATCGCCCGCCATCACCTGCCGCATGGCCCAGGTCGACTCCCACACGCTGAGGTCACGACGCTCCAGGAGAGCTGTCAGCAGATCGGGCCAGGTGAGCGCTTCGGTCATGTGCCGATCCTACAAGCGAGCGACACGCCGACAGTGCGTCGGCAACTTGGCCGCCTCCGATGAACGTGTACGGCTGGTCCGTCCCTGATGCACTGCTGGTTCCCAGGGTGCGCGCACGCCCGCCTGAGTGTCGACCCGCAGACCGAAAGGCGTCAACTGCGAAAACCCTGACAGAAAATCAGCAATAATGGGACTTGTGACGAGCACAGTGACGCATGCCCCCGTGGCGCGAACCATCAAGCGACCCGACCCCGTCTCCGTTGGCACCATCGTGTGGCTCGGATCTGAGGTCATGTTCTTCGCAGGCCTTTTCGCGATCTACTTCACCCTGAGGAGCACCTCAGGCGACCTCTGGGGTAGCCGCACCGAGATGCTGAACGTGCCTTACGCGTTCGTGAACACCGCCATCCTGGTGCTCTCTTCGGTCACCTGCCAGATGGGCGTGTTCGCTGCCGAGCGCATGCAGCCGTACTCCACCAAGAAGCGCGGCCTGCTCGGCTGGGGCATGGTCGAGTGGTTCTGGCTGACCTTCGCTCTGGGCGCGGTCTTCGTGACCGGCCAGGTGTGGGAGTACGCCACCCTGGTCACGGAGGGCATGCCTATCCAGGCCGACTCGTACGCGTCTGCCTTCTACCTCACCACCGGCTTCCACGCCCTCCACGTCACGGGTGGCCTGATCGCGTTCCTTCTCGTCATCGGACGCGCGTACGCCGTGAAGAACTTCCGCCACAAGGAGGCGACCACCGCCATCGTCGTCTCGTACTACTGGCACTTCGTCGATGTCGTGTGGATCGCACTCTTCATCGTCATCTACTTCCTCAAGTAAGAACCGGAGCTGATACCGACATGGCACGAGAGAAGAAGACTCGCGCGAAGGGTCGTCGTTCCCGCCTCGCCGCGGTGGCGATGATTGGCCTCGGCCTCATCGTCACGGGCGGCGTCTACGCCGGAGCATCCGCGGCTGTCGCCGCGACGACCGACACCAGCGCAGCAAGCACGCTGACCATCGAGGACGGCCAGAAGCTGTTCCAGGCCAACTGCGCCACCTGCCACGGCATGAACCTCGAGGGCAGCGAAACCGGACCCGCGCTCGTCGGCGTCGGCGAGCTGTCGGTTGAGTTCCAGGTGTCCACCGGTCGCATGCCCCTGCAGTTCCAGGGACCGCAGGCTCCGCAGAAGCCGGTTCAGTTCACCGAAGATCAGATCAAGGCGATGGCCTCCTGGGTGCAGTCCGTCGCTCCCGGTGCCACCTACCCGGCCGACCACGTTCTGGACGGCGACGGCGACGTCGCACGCGGTGCGGAGCTCTTCCGCATCAACTGCGCCATGTGCCACAACGTCGCTGCCGCAGGTGGAGCGCTCACGGAGGGCAAGTTCGCCCCGCCGCTGACGTCCACCAGCGCTCTGCACATCTACGCAGCCATGGTCACCGGTCCGCAGAACATGCCGGTGTTCAACAACATGACGCTGACGGACGAGGACAAGCGCGACATCATCTCCTCGCTGCTCTACACGCAGCAGGAGGTCTCCCCGGGAGGCGCGACGCTCGGTTCGCTTGGCCCCGTCTCCGAGGGTCTGTTCATCTGGATCTTCGGTATCGGCGCGCTCGTCGCCATCACCGTGTGGATCACGGCGAAGTCCAACTGACCCGGTCCGCAGAAGAAGTCACGTACGAGGAGCACAATGGCACACGAGGACGACTCGAAGGCGCTGGACCACCAGCCCTCAGCGGGTCTCGCCGTCGAGGTCTCTGACCCAGCCCGCAACCCCGGGCTCCCCCCGCACCGGGCGCGGATGACGGACAAGGACCCGAAGGCCGAGAAGGCCGCGGAGCGCACGGTCTACACCCTGTACTACCTTTCGCTCGCCGGCAGCATCTGGGCGGTCGCCGCCTACATGCTGTTCCCGATCGAGAGCGGGCGCCTCATCGATGTGCGCCACAACAACCTCTACATCGGTCTCGGCATCGCTCTGGCGCTGCTCGCGATCGGCATCGGCGCCATCCACTGGTCGAAGGCGCTCATGTCCGACCGCGAGTTCATCGAGGACCGGCACAGCACCCGCGGCAAGGACAGCACCCGCGAGGCTGCCGTTCAGGTGTTCGCGGCTGCCAACGAGGAGAGCGGCTTCGGCCGTCGCACGATGATCCGCAACTCGCTCATCGCAGCGGTCGCGGCCTCCATCATCCCCGGCATCACGCTCTTCCGCGGGCTTGCTCCGCACTCCAGCGAGGACGACCCGATCAAGGGCGACCCGGTGAAGCTGCTGCAGCACACCATGTGGAAGGAAGGCGAGTACCTCGCCAGCGACCCCGAGGGAATCCGCATCCGTGCGGCAGACCTCACCCTGGGGTCGGCCGTGCACGTCATTCCGGAGTCTCTGGCAACTCTCTCGCACCACGACGGCTACCTCGAGGAGAAGGCGAAGGCCATCGTCCTGCTGGTCCGTCTGCACCCCGAGCAGTTGATCGAGAGCGAAGAGCGCAAGGACTGGTCGTACAAGGGAATCGTGGCCTACTCCAAGGTCTGCACCCACGTCGGCTGCCCAGTGGCGCTGTACGAGCAGCAGACCCACCACCTGCTGTGCCCGTGCCACCAGTCGCAGTTCGACATCACCGAGCACGCCAAGGTCATCTTCGGACCGGCGGCTCGTCCGCTGCCGCAGCTGCCCATCACTGTTGACGACGAGGGATACCTGATCGCGCGCCGCGACTTCACGGAGCCCGTCGGCCCGAGCTTCTGGGAGCGTCATTGAGCACCGCAACCGCGCCTTCTGAGCAGAAGGCCAACGAAAGCAAGCCGCTCGGCGGCAAGTTCGTCGGCGGCGTCGCGAACTACCTGGACGAGCGCACCAGTCTCTCGGGCTTCGTCAAGGAGCTCGGCCGCAAGATCTTCCCGGACCACTGGTCGTTCATGCTGGGTGAGATCGCACTGTGGAGCTTCGTGGTGGTGTTCCTCTCCGGGACCTTCCTGACGTTCTTCTTCCAGGCCTCCATGGTCGAGACGCACTACTCGGGTGCTTACCTCCCGATGAACGGCGTCGAGATGTCGGCGGCCATGGACTCCACGCTGCGTCTGTCGTTCGACATCCGTGGCGGTCTGCTGGTCCGCCAGATCCACCACTGGGCGGCTCTCGTCTTCGTGGCCGGTATCGGTGTGCACATGCTCCGCGTGTTCTTCACCGGCGCGTTCCGCAAGCCGCGTGAGCTCAACTGGGTGATCGGCTTCGTGCTGTTCATCCTGGCCATGGCAGAGGGCTTCACCGGATACTCGCTGCCGGACGACCTGCTCTCCGGCAACGGTCTGCGCATCATCGACGGCATGGTCAAGGGCATCCCGCTGATCGGCACCTGGACCTCGTTCCTCCTCTTCGGCGGCGAGTTCCCGGGTGACCAGATCGTCGGCCGCCTGTACACGCTGCACATCCTTCTGCTGCCGATGCTCGTCATCGCCATGGTGGGTCTGCACCTCGTGCTGATGATCATCAACAAGCACACGCAGTTCGCCGGCCCCGGTCGCACGAACAACAACGTCGTGGGCTTCCCGATGATGCCGGTCTACATGTCGAAGATGGGTGGCTTCTTCTTCATCGTCTTCGGTGTGATCGTGCTGGTCGCGTCGCTCTTCCAGATCAACCCGATCTGGAACTACGGACCGTATGACCCGTCCCCCGTCTCCGCAGGTACCCAGCCCGACTGGTACATCGGCTTCGCAGACGGCATGCTGCGTCTCATCCCGCCGCACCTCGAGACCGTGATCGGCAACTACTCGCTGACCTGGTACATCCTCATCCCGCTCGTGGTGCTCGGTGGCTTCATCGTGCTGGTGGCGCTGTACCCGTTCATCGAGGCCTGGGTCACGGGTGACAAGCGCGAGCACCACATCGCTCAGCGCCCGCGTCACGCTCCGACCCGTACGGCGATCGGCGCCGCCGGTGTCACGTTCTACGCGGTCATGTGGGCGGCGGCTTCGTCCGACCTCATCGCGACGCACTTCCACCTGACGATGGAAGGCGTGATCCACGTCCTCCAGGCCCTGCTCATCCTGGGCCCGGTCCTGGCGTACTTCCTCACGAAGCGCATCGCGATCGCCCTGCAGAAGAAGGATCGCGAGATCGCGCTGCACGGTTACGAGTCCGGTCGCATCGTGCGTCTGCCCGGTGGCGAGTTCATCGAGGTGCACAAGCCCGTCGACGCCTACGAGCGCGTGAAGCTCGTAGACTACGAGACCTATGCTCCTCTGGTGGTGCGTCCCAACGCTCAGGGTCGCATCCCGTGGACGCAGAACCTCCGCGCTTCGCTGTCGCGCTGGTTCTTCGAGGACCGCCTCGCTCCGGTCACGCAGACCGAGATCGAATCCGCTGAGGCTCACGCTGCACATGGCGTCGAAGGATCGCACGGCGACGATCACGCCGCCATCGAGTCCGGCGAAGACCACAAGTAAGCACAACGGTGAAGGGCCCCGACTTCGGTCGGGGCCCTTCACCGTTTCCGCCTTCTCCGTTTCCGCCTTCGGCGCCGTTTCGTGTCGGGACACGGGGCGGCGTCGGAGCGGTGCTGATCAGTTACGTGCCATGCAGCGCACGACGCATACGCCAGCTCCACGGCGCAGCGCACCCGAGCCGGAACACGCGGTCCACGCTCTCACCGGAGCGGATGCGCTGGGCCCCCGGTGGGAGATGAAAAGCACCGCCCGCAGACCTCTGCGGGCGGTGCTTTTCATCTCTCACCGGCGTGGCTGGGTTCGACGACCCGGCCACCCACGGTCAGCTGAGGTCGAAGGACACCAGACCGGGATTGTGAGCCGTGGCCACCTGAAGCGTGCGCACCAGTTCGCCCCACTGCGGCATGGGCTGCGCGTCAGGTTTGCCCACAGCAGCACCGTAGGAGTACTTTTTCCGCACGCCCGTCGGCCCCACCAGCTGCAGACGCCGCTGCTGGTAGGTCTCTGGCGTGAGCCAGATACGGCTGATGCCGGAGTAGGGGTAGACGGTGCCGTCGATGGTGATGCCGGCGGCACCGATCTCCGTCACCGTCGGGTACTTGCGCGACTCGGTGACAGTACCCAGCCAGATCAGCACGCAGACGACGGCCACGAACCAGGCGATGAACGACGCCATCAGCAGCGTGAACTCATCGAGCGACTGCACTCCCAAGTACGTCAGAGCGGCGGCGATCACCGCGACGATCGCAGCGATGATCAGTGCGACACGGCCGCGCTTGCGCATCGGCGCGAGGTTGGCGGTGAATGTACGCGGCAGCCCCGGGGCGGGAGCGAACTGCCGCGTCATGGGTGCACCCGTGGGGTCGACGACGGGCTGGCCCGCCAACGCCCGCGACTGCGCTTCAGCCTGCGCCATCGCGGCACGGCTCTCCGCGGTGAGCAGGGCGTACATCTCGTTGAACGCATTGCGACTCATCGCGTTGAACGAGACCTTCGTCTCGCCCCCGGGATAGTGCGCGATCAGCATGCGCTCGGTGTTCGTGGGAATCCCATTGGTGCTGTGTTTGACGATGTGCGTCGAGAATCCGGTGACCGAGCGGTCCCAGGTGTGCAGCACCTTTCCTGGTCGGCGTACTTCGACTGTCGTCGGAGTGACCACAACCCGTACGTTTGTCCACACCAGCGCCGAGCTCAACATAAGGAACGCCACCGCCGCCACCAGCACACCGGCCACCGTGAACCGCAGCGCATGCGTCATCGTGTTCGGGAGGAACTTCGGGACGAACAAGAACGCGAGAACCGCGAGGATAGCGATCACAAAGATCGCGGAGATGATCTTTCGCGTCTGGGACTGTCGGAACACGCGTTCCGTCGGAGCCCCACCGGTCGGGTATGAATGCATGAGTAGATGCTACTGACACACGCGCGTCGCCCGGAATTGCGCGAGAATTGATCCATGTGGTCTTCCCCTCACCGTGCGGTGCTCTCCCGCGCAGACTGGCAGGAGCTGCAGGAACGCCACGTCGTCCGAGCGGACGAGCTCACCGCGGAGCATCGTGCGCGCGCCACGCGACGCGAGAAGCACCCGGTCTGGGATTTCCTCTTCACGTACTACTCGTACAAGCCTGCAGTGATCCGGCGATGGCATCCGGGGGCCGCTGTGGTCCTGGCGGACGCGGCCGATGCCCCGCAGACGACCTGGCGCTGGTACGAGCTTTTGCCTGGGACCGGCGATGTCCGCGTGGATGTCGACGCGTTCTGGCACGACCGTGGCGACGGCACCGAGCATGTGCTCGCCCTCCTATCGGCGACATCAACCCGTCCGGCGCGATTCGGGTGCTTCGGGATGCACGAGTGGGCGATGGTGTACCGCCAGCCGGACCATCGCCACCCGGTGCCGCTGCGGCTGGGTCAGGCGGGAACCGACGATGTGGTGGAAGCCCACGATCTGCGTTGCACACACTTCGATGCGTTCCGCTTCTTCACGCCGGCGGCTGAACCTCGCAACGAGCAACCCCTGACACGCGCCTCGCAGCCTCTACTGGAGCAGCCGGGCTGCCTGCACGCAGGAATGGACCTCTACAAGTGGGCGCTGAAGCTCGGTCCGCTCGTCCCCGGTTCGGTCCTGCTCGACAGCTTCGAGCTGGCGCGCGACATCCGCGAACTCGACATGCGCGCCTCCCCCTACGACCTGAGCGATTGGGGCTTCTCCCCCATCCCGGTCGAAACGGCCGAGGGAAAGGCCGAGTACGTCCGCCGACAACGAGTCTTCGCCGAGCGCGGGCAGCGACTGCGCGATGATCTGATCGACGCGGTGACACGCGCTCGTCCGGTGACAGAGCGCGTGCCGGTGCCGGAGCCCGTGCCGGTTAGCGGTTAGCGGTTAGCGCGATCTTCGGGTCGCCATGGCACCGTCGTACGACGTCAGCGCCTCCCACGCGCTCACATTGCGGACGGGGCTCGTCGCAGTGCGATGTGCAGCGATGAACGTTCTGAGCGGGTCGGGATCGCTCGACGCCGGATAGCCGGGAATGGCGACCGGAGCCATCGCGACACCGCGGCGAACGACATACGCCTGATAGACGGTCGTTGCGGCGAGCTCCGTGAGCCCGAGGGCACCTGCCGGCTCTGTGGTTCCCGCGCAAAAGCCGGTCGGCCACCCATGACTCGCGTAGCTCTGCGCGACCTGGACGGTGTAGAGCACGCCCGTGATGATGCGCTCCTGCTCCTCTCCGTAGAGATCGGTTCCCTGAATGGACGCCGTCTCCGCCCCGTTGATGATCGCGGCCAGGCCCATCGATGCGTGCCCGAAGTCCCGACAGGACTCCTGATTCTGCCCGTTCTGGACAGACATCTGCGGATCAGACTTCGGACGCGTCTGGCATGCTGCGGGCTTGTCGGCGAGCCACCGGCAGCTGAGCATCGGCAGGGGTTCGAACCGCCCCTCCCCGCCCACGGGAGTGATGGGCAGCGGGCCGTCGGAGGCGAGATGGATGTACGCGCGAGTCGCCTCGCGCCACATGCTCACCGCTTCGTCGTACAGTGCTCGATCGTCGAGGAACACGGCGGCGTTCATCAGCCCGTCTGCTGCGGACAGCTTCCAGTTCCCGTTGTTGCGCCCGTAGTCGAACGTCGTGAGCGTCGGGATCACACTGGTGCGAAGCATCGCCTTGAACCCCTCGACGTCGAAACTCGGCTGTCCCTTCGCCGGGGTGTAGGTGTAGCGGATCAGCTCGGCGCCGCGGATCATCTGCTCGGCCATCCACGCGGTGACCAGCGGGCCGTTAGACCCCTCGCTGCCGCGATAGTGCGCTGCGTACCCGTTGAGGATCGCAATCGCCCGCTGCGCGTACGCGCTCTTGCCCGTGTACGAGTACATCAGCGACTGGCCGTACACAGCACGGGCGTCCGCCTGCTGTTGCGAGCAACCCAGATCGGGGTTGTTGAACGACCCGCAGAAGGACACGCACCCGGCAGGGTTCGCGGTGCTGCACGAGGGCCCGCCCGGGCCAGCAGACCCGGTGGGCGCGAACGGTGTGAAGTCCGGGGCACCGCGGGTGAGATAGGGCGACGACCGGAGGTCATCGAACAGCGCGGTCCAGGGCGCGTCCTTCGCGCGGAGGTGTGACCGGGTGGCGGCGAGATCGGCGAGGGTGACGAAGACGCCCGGGTGAACGAACCCTGCCGCCGACGTGACCGGCTGAAGGCGGTCGAGCGTAGCGGTGTGGCTCGGCGGAACGGCGGGCGACGGCGAGGGGGTGCTCGGGGACACGGCGGGCGACGGCGCGGGAGCGCTGGGTG